>NZ_JBVBUV010000005.1:0-101909 GCF_057445395.1 Litorivivens sp. | reverse complement strand
CAGATTGCGCATGACACTGCGGCTATCGGCTTGTCCAAGGTAGCGTCGGCGCGGGCGCGCTGTCTTGCCCTCAATCCCGACATTTCGGTTGACTGCCTGAACAAGCGTTTGAGCGGCCAGGCATTGTTCGACGCCGTGTCTTCATCGGATCTGGTGCTTGATTGTAGCGACAATTTCGACACCCGTTTTGCGATAAATGAAGCCTGTGTTGCATTGCAAAAGCCTTTGGTCAGTGGGGCGGCCATACGCAGTGAAGGCCAGCTTTCAGTTTTTGATCCGCGCCGGGCCGACAGCCCCTGCTATCGTTGCTTGTACAGCCCCGATGTCGGCGACGAAGCGCTCAACTGTTCGGAAGCGGGGGTGTTGGGGCCGATCGTTGGTGTCATTGGCAGCCTGCAGGCCACCGAAGCGATCAAGCTCCTGTCGGGTTACGGTGAACCGTTGACGGGTCGCTTGTTGCTGCTGGACGGTGCTACCATGGAGTGTAGAAATCTGAAACTCGCCAAAGATCCCGCCTGTGCCGTCTGCGCGGGGCGTACTGGCAGTTAACAGAAAGAATTCAAAAATCGTAAAAATAAGAGAAGAGTTTCGGTGCGGAGACCGCAATGAGTTTTTTGTTCAAAGTGTACTACGCCATTCACGACAACCTGTTTGGTTTGTTAAAGCACCTCGACGGCCTTGCGTTGCTGGCACTTCGTCTGTTTCTGGCGCCGGTGATGATCGCCGCGGGTTTGAACAAGTGGCACAGTTTCGACAGTACGGTGGAATGGTTTGGGAACGCCACATGGGGGCTGGGCTTGCCATACCCTGAACTACTGGCGGCGTTGGCGACAGGAACCGAAGTGTTTGGTGGCTTTTTACTACTGTTCGGCCTGGCGGTGCGCTGGGCGGCTGTTCCGTTGATGGCTACCATGCTGGTCGCGGCCATCGAAGTGCATTGGGACAACGGCTGGTTCGCCATTGCGCCAAGTGATCCTTCGACCAGTACGGCGAAGCTGTTGGCAGATGTGGGCATCCCTGCCGCTGAAGACAGTCTGGAAAACAGCCGCGAGGTGAGCCTGCGCCTTGAGCGGGCCAAGGACATATTGCGCGAAAACGGCAACTACGAGTGGCTGACAGGCAAAGGTAACTTTGTGGTGCTCAATAATGGCATTGAATTTGCCGCCACATACTTTCTGATGTTGCTGGTGCTGTTTTTCTGGGGCGGCGGGCGCTACGTCAGCCTGGACTACTATTTTGACCGCGCAGCGCGGCAGGTTCTGCGTGATCAAGGGCCTCCACAGCGTGACCTCGATGACCTTAATGTGCCCGATTGAGTGCAATAGCAGCAACATTTGATAGAATGCCGGCCTTACTTAGATTTAATTGAGGCTAACCTTTGCTAAAAAAGCTGTTTTCACGAGACAAAACAGACCCCGTTGCCACACCGCCAAAAACCGAGGCGCCTGAGCAGCGCGCGGAAAATGAAGGCAAGGGCAAGTCATCGGAACGACGCAGCGGGAACAAAAAGCGCCGCGCCAAACCTGCTCCGTCAGCCTGGTCCCTGTCTGATTTTCCGGTGCCCGAAGCGCCGGGCAAGGTCCGCTTTCACGATCTGGGGCTGGACGATACCCTGATGCGCGCCATAGCGGATCTGGGGTTTCAGTATTGCTCCCCTATTCAGGCTGCGGTTTTACCCCACACCTTGCGGGGTCATGATGCGATCGGCAAGGCCCAGACGGGCACAGGCAAAACGGCTGCCTTTCTGATTTCTGTTATCAACGACCTGATCAATAACCCGATCGAAGACGAGCGTTACCTGGGCGAGCCCCGGGCGCTGGTGATTGCACCCACCCGTGAGTTGGTGCAACAGATCGCCGAGGATGCGAAAGGGCTGACCAAGTACACGAACCTTAATGTGGTTACCCTGATCGGTGGCATGGACTATCAGAAGCAGCAGAATCAGCTCAGCCGTGATCTTGTGGATATTGTTATTGCCACGCCAGGCCGCTTGCTGGACTTTACCGGCCGCGGCGACCTCTATCTGGACGGTGTTGAACAGTTGGTGATTGATGAGGCCGACCGGATGCTGGACATGGGCTTTATTCCCCAGGTCAAGCGCATTATCCGGCTCACACCGCGCAAGGAAAGCCGCCAGACCCTGCTTTTTAGTGCAACCTTTACCGAAGACATCATCCGCCTTACAGAGCAGTGGACCTATCAACCGGTCAATATTGAAATAGAGCCGGACAACGTGGCGACTGACAATGTGGATCAGCGAGTCTATCTGGTAGAAGAGCGGGAAAAGTTCCAGATCCTGCAGCGTATTATCCGTATGCCTGAGGCGGAGAGCGTCATTGTATTTGCCAACCGCCGCGACCAGACCCGTCGCCTGCACGAGCGCCTGCGCAAAAGTGGAATTCGCTGTGGCCTGTTGTCGGGTGAAATTGCCCAAAACAAGCGCACCCAGACGTTGCAGCAGTTCAAGGACGGTACGATTCAGGTGCTGGTGGCGACCGACGTTGCCGGGCGTGGTATTCACGTTGACGGGATCAGTCACGTAGTCAACTTTACCCTGCCCGAAGACCCGGAGGACTATGTGCACCGCATCGGTCGTACGGGACGAGCCGGGGCCAAGGGAACCTCAATCAGTTTTGCGTCAGAAGACGATGCCTTCCTGTTGCCGGAAATCGAAAAATTGCTGGGCAGCAAACTTGCCTGTGAGCAGCCGCCGGAGGCGTTGCGGTAGTCGTCGTATCTGCGGGCGGTCCTCAGACGTTTGTTGTCTGACCGCTCTGGAGCTTCTCAACCCACAAGATGGTGCCGCCGCAGACCGCCGCCGGCATGATCAGCAGATTCACAATGGGCACCATGGTGCCCGCCATAACCATTATCCCAAAGGGCAAGGTGCTGCCGCGAGCAGCTTTTATACGCCGCTTGCTCTCTTTAAAGCTCAGTCCACGGTTATCCATGGCGTAGTCGCAGTACTCCAGTGACAACATCCATGCGCCGAGCAGAAACCACAATACCCCTGAGAAGGGGGAGATAAATGGGATAAAGCTGAGCAACAGCACCAGCAGGGCGAAACTGAGGTAGTAGCCGAGCTTTTGCACTTCCCGCCAGATACTGCGGGGGAAGCTGGCCAGAGCGCTGGCAAACGATTCCCGGGCCTCCACTTCCTTGCCCGTCAGTTTTTCCTCAACCTTCTCAGCCAGCAGGCCATTAAATGGCGCAGCGATGATATTGGCCAATGTACTGAAGCTATACATGGCAATCGCCAGCACCAGCACCACCGCCAGGGGCCATAGAATCCAGCTCAGAAATGACAGCCACTCGGGCAGCCAGGCGAGAATGGCGGCAATGCCCCCGCCAATCAGTTCGAAGCCCAGCGTCATCAGGCCCCCGAAAATCAGCACGTTGACGAGCAATGGCAAAATGACAAAGGGTCGTATGCCGGGTTCGCGCAGCATTTTGAAGCCACGCACCAGATAATTGATATTACTGTCCATAAGACTGCCTGTTGGCTGCTGAAGTCGTCGATTGAAAGTTACGTGACATGTACAGGTCACCACTGGGGCACGTGGTTAGATAAGCCGCTTTCCGGCGGAATGCCAGGATGCGGTGGTTGCTGTCAGTCAGATTCATGACTTTTCCTCTTGTGTTGTTGCCGTGCCGCAGCGCTGACAAAGGCACTGCTCTTTCCCTTGAAAACGGGCGACAGTTTCCTTGTTGAAGGTGACAGAAAAGCACCAGCAGGAGGCCGGAGGGAGGTTTTGAGCAACGGCGCAACGATTGTCGCCGCCGCAGGCGGGGCAGGTCTGGGCCTTATAGTTGGAATCACGTGATGTCATGGCTGCCATTGTAGGGCGGTGGCACGGCCTGCGTCAGCCCGAAAATAGCGGGAATTTTCGAAACTGGTCGTTTGGGGCGGTATACTTGGCGTCGGAGGTAGGCAATGCAAGATGACGAGTGGTTTGCAAAAGAGTTGGGTGACGTTAGGCCGTTAAAGGCCGAAAAGCGCGTTGCCATCCGCCGGGAGGATATCTCCGAGCTTGCAGCTAAAGCGCGTCGTGAGGCTGCCCAGCGCGAGCAGACGGTTGATCGCAACCCGCTTTCGGATGCGGAGGTTCCTCTTCTAGATGCCTACTATGTGCTGGAATGGCAGGGGGCCGGTGTACAGCACGGCGTTTTTCGCAAGCTCAAGCAGGGCGTCTATGAGCCCGAGGCGCGCCTGGATCTTCATCGGATGACGGTGGAGCGCGCCCGGCAGGAAGTGTTTTCGTTTATTGAGGAGGCGTACTCCCTGAATCTGCGCAGCCTGTGCATTGTTCACGGCAAGGGGTTTGGGTCAAAAGCGGAAGGCGCCGTGTTGAAAAGTTACCTCAATGTATGGCTGCCCCAGCTGGCGCCAGTCATTGCCTACGCCAGCGCCCAGCCTCGTCATGGAGGGGTGGGCGCGGTCTATGTGTTGCTGAAAAAAAGCGAACACAAAAAGCAGGAGAACCGGATCAAATTTAATCGCGGTAGGGTGGAGTAGATGCTCTGCTAGTGGGCCAGGCTTTATTTGGCGCCATTTCTCTTTAGCACATCGGCAAACTCTGTTGAGTTGCGGTGCTCTAGAACATAGCTCAGCACGGTTCTGCCTGCGGCATTGGTGGCATTGATGTCGTGCCCGGCTTCGAGAAACATGCCAACAAAAATTTCAAAATCATCTGCGCGCATGCTCTGGTAAGCCTTTTCCAGTTTGTGAAAATCAGCGTTTATGCCTTTGGGCGGCTGCACATCCAGAAATTCCCGAACCCGATCTTCTGTCCAGACTTCGTCCAATACCTTTTCTTTGTCTTTACGCATTGTTTAATTCCTTGTGCCCGGCTCAGCCGAGTTTCTTGTTCAGTAACTGGTTAACCATGCCGGGGTTGGCCTGGCCCTTGGAGGCTTTCATTATCTGGCCGACAAAGAAGCCCAGCATTTTTTTGCGTTTGCCCTCGTCGGCTGCGCGGTACTGCTCAACCTGTTGGGGGTTGTCAGCCAGCACTTGATCCACCATTTTTTCCAGTTCGCCACTGTCGGACATCTGCTTGAGGCCCTTGCTCTCGATAATGGCATCGGCGCTGTCGCCCTCGCCATTCCAGAGTGCTTCAAAGACCTGTTTGGCAATCTTGCCGGAGATGGTGTTGTCGCGAATGCGCTGGATCAGCCCGCCGAGCTGCTCGGCGCTGACTGGTGAGGCAGCGAAACCCAGGCTTTCTTTGTTAAGACGGCCCATCAGTTCCACCATCACCCAGTTGGCCGCCAGTTTGGCGTCACCTGCTGTTTCGGCAACGGTTTCAAAGTAATCGGCAATGACGCGCTCACTTGTGAGTATGCTGGCGTCATAACTCGACAGGCCATAGCTACTCTGGAAGCGCTCGCGCTTGGCGTCAGGCAGCTCGGGCAGGGTGGCTTTAATTTCGTCGATCAAGCTCTGCTCAACGGCCACGGGCAGCAAGTCCGGGCAGGGGAAGTAGCGATAGTCATTGGCTTCTTCCTTGCTGCGCATAGGACGGCCTTCATTGCGCTCGCTGTCAAACAGGCGTGTTTCCTGAGTAATCGCGCCGCCGTCTTCGAGCACATCGATCTGGCGCTGGGCTTCTATCTGAATAGCTTTTTCGATAAAACGAAACGAGTTCAGATTCTTGGTTTCGGTTCGAGTACCCAATGTGTCGCTACCTTTCCGGCGTACCGACACATTGGCGTCGCAGCGCAGTGAGCCCTGCGACATGTCGCCATCAGAGATGCCCAGATAGGTCACGATGGAGTGTATTTTTCTCAGATAGGCCACAGCCTCTTCAGCGCTGCGCATATCTGGTTCAGAAACGATTTCGATCAGCGGCGTTCCAGCGCGATTCAGGTCGATGCCGGACATTCCGTGAAAGTCTTCGTGTAATGATTTGCCCGCATCTTCTTCCAGGTGGGCGTGATGAATGCGAATCCGCTTGGTTTCACCGCTTTCCAGTTGGATGTCGATCCAGCCGGGGCCAACGATGGGGGCATCCATCTGGCTGGTTTGGTAGCCTTTGGGCAAATCCGGATAGAAGTAGTTTTTGCGTTCAAACACCGATTCCGGCGTTATTTCTGCATTTACTGCCAAGCCAAATTTAATAGCGCTTTTTACCGCTTCCTCGTTCAATACCGGCAGTGTGCCTGGCAGGGCCAGATCTACGGCGCAGGCCTGGGTGTTAGGCGCCGCGCCAAAGGCGGTACTGGCGCCAGAGAAAATTTTGGATTTGGTCGAAAGCTGCACATGCACCTCAAGACCGATTACAGTTTCCCATTCCATGTCGGGTTCCCTTTGTCAGGCAGTTCAGGCAAACGCTGCCGGGGTTTGTTTGTGCCAGTCGGTAACCAACTGGAACTGGTGGGCGGCGTTGAGAATTTCCGCCTCGCAGAAGTCTTTGCCAATCAGCTGCAGGCCAACTGGTTTGCCGTCTACCAAGCCGGCGGGCAGCGACAGGGCGGGAATGCCGGCGAGGTTGACCGCAATGGTGTACATGTCTTCGAGGTACATGGTCAGTGGGTCGTTCACCTTTTCGCCCAAGCCAAAGGCCGGGTTGGGCGAGGTTGGTCCCGCAATGATGTCCACCTCTTTGAAGGCGTCGATAAAATCCTGCTTGATCAATCGGCGAATGCGCTGTGCTTTGCGGTAATAGGCGTCGTAAAAGCCGGCGGAGAGCGCGTAGGTGCCCACCAGTATCCGTCGTTTTACCTCGTCGCCAAAGCCTTCTTCACGAGTGCGTGTGTAAAGGTCAGCCAGATCTTTCGGGTCGTCACAGCGATGGCCGTAGCGAACGCCGTCATAGCGGGACAGATTAGTCGAGGCCTCCGCCGGGGCGATCACGTAGTAGCAGGGAATTGACAGGTGGCTGTGAGGCAGGCTGATTTCTTTCAGCGTAGCGCCCAGCTTTTCGTATTCCGCTAGGGCGTCGCGCACCTTTGTTGCGATCTCATCGGACAGGCCTTCGGCGAAAAACTCTTTTGGTATGCCGATCACCTTGCCTTTCAGAGAATCATTCAGGCTGGCGCTGTAGTCAGGAATGTCGCGTTTCAGGCTAGTGCTATCTTTATCATCAAAACCTGCCATGGCTTGCAGCATCAGCGCGGCGTCTTCGGCGGTGCGGGTCATCGGTCCGGCCTGATCGAGGCTGGAAGCAAAGGCGATCATGCCATAGCGCGAGACCAGGCCGTAGGTGGGCTTTAGACCGGTCAGGTTGCACAGGGCGGCTGGTTGGCGGATGGAGCCACCGGTATCGGTACCAGTTGAGGCTGGGGCGAGGCCTGCAGCAACGGCGGCGGCGGAGCCGCCTGACGAGCCGCCAGGGACGCAGTCGGTATTCCAGGGGTTGCGTACCGGGCCATACCAGGAGGTTTCGTTGGATGAGCCCATGGCGAACTCGTCCATGTTGGTTTTACCCAGAGTGATCATGCCCGCGCTGGCAATCTTTTCAACCACAGTTGCATTGTAGGGGGCGATAAAGTTGTCGAGCATTTTGGAAGCGCAGCTGGTGCGAACGCCCGCGGTGCAAAAAATGTCCTTATGCGCCAGGGGGATGCCGTCGAGGATGGACGCCCGACCGCTGCTGCGTCTGGCGTCGGAGGCTTTGGCCTGAGCCAGTGCTTCTTGCTCCAGTACGGTAATAAAAGCGTTGACCGTGGGGTTGTGCTCGGCGATACGCGTCAGAAAATGGCGAGTCAGTTCCTCACTGGAGAACTGACCACTGTCTAGTCCGTCCGCGAGTTCGCGTAGGGTTTTGGTATGCATGCTGGCTCTCGGTAGCTGGTCTGGGTCTATGTCGTTCGTTGATTCAGATCGACAGGCTTATTCGATAACGCGGGGCACCAGGAACAGGCCGTCTTCGGACTGTGGTGCCAGTGCCATAAAGGTGTCGCGCTGGTCTTCCTCAGTGACTGCGTCGGGGCGCAGACGTTGGGTGGCGTCGTGAGGGTTGGCCATGGGAGCAATATTGCTGGTATCTACGGCCTGCATCTGATCGACCATGCCGAGAATGTCGCTGAGACGGCTGGCGACCTCGCCAACCTGATCCGGCGCGATACGGATGCGCGCCAAATGCGCGATTTTTTCAATGTCTGATGGGCCAACAGCCATGGGTCACCTGTCTGTAATTACACTCTGTATTGCTCTGACTGAAACCGCCTGTCAGAAAACGGACGAACTCAAGAATCGGATACTGATTCGGGGAGGTGGCCGCAGCGACCGTGTAGCCCGTCAATCAGGGCGGGTAAACTTATCATATTTGCGCCTTGCCCTGAATCCCCGCCGTTGATAGAGTTGCAGGGATTTATGGCAGCTGCAGCGAAAATAATAGAAAATAGCGGCTTTCCGCTGCCAACCGGCAGTCGTAACAAGGGCCCGTTCAGGGCCGTACAGGTGAATTGCACAGATGTTCAAAAGAATTCGTGGTCTTTTCTCAAACGACCTTTCAATCGATTTGGGAACGGCCAACACGCTGATTTATGTCCGCGATCAGGGGGTGGTTCTGGATGAGCCCTCCGTAGTGGCCATTCGAGTCCATAATGGCCAGAAAACCGTCGAGGCGGTAGGCACTGAAGCAAAACGTATGCTGGGTCGTACCCCCGGCAATATCACGGCAATTCGTCCGCTGAAAGATGGTGTTATTGCTGATTTCCAGGTGACGGAGAAAATGCTTCAGCATTTTATCGCCAAGGTTCATCAAAACAGCATCATCCGCCCAAGCCCGCGCGTCTTGGTGTGTGTGCCCTGTAAGTCAACGCAGGTGGAGCGCCGCGCTATTCGTGAATCGGCGCTGAGCGCCGGTGCTCGAGAAGTGCGTCTGATTGAAGAACCGATGGCTGCAGCCATCGGCGCTGGCCTGAATGTAGAAGAAGCGGCTGGCTCCATGGTGGTGGATATTGGTGGAGGTACTACCG
The DNA here is from genome assembly GCF_057445395.1 of Litorivivens sp. Lineage (NCBI taxonomy): Bacteria > Pseudomonadati > Pseudomonadota > Gammaproteobacteria > Litorivivens > Litorivivens sp. The sequence goes on along the minus strand of NZ_JBVBUV010000005.1, from coordinate 92,984 downwards.
AGATTGCCATTATCTCGCTCAATGGGGTGGTTTACTCCGACTCCGTGCGTGTTGGCGGTGACCGCTTTGACGAAGCTATCGTCACGCATGTGCGCCGCACCTACGGTAGCCTGATTGGTGACGCTACGGCCGAACGCATCAAACAGGAGATCGGTTGCGCCTATCCGCTGGAAGAAGTGCGCGAGATTGATGTGCGTGGCCGCAACCTGGCCGAAGGTATTCCGCGTCGCTTTACGCTCAACAGCAACGAAATCCTGGAAGCATTACAGGAGCCGCTGTCTGTGATCGTGCAGGCGGTGAAACGGGCGCTGGAACAGTCACCGCCGGAATTGGCGGCTGATATCGCCGAAACTGGTATTGTACTGACGGGTGGCGGTGCACTGCTGCGCGGAATCGATCAGTTGATTGCCGATGAAAGTGCCTTGCCGGTGATTGTGGCGGAAGATCCACTTACCTGCGTTGCTCGCGGTGGTGGTCGTGCCATGGAAATCATGGAAAAACATCGTCTGGATATGCTGTCGACGGAATAACTCTGTTCCGGGGCAACCCGGGCATAAGGGAGCGACGCTATCAAACCGATCTTTTCGTCCGGTTCTTCGTCAGCAGGCATTCGCCTGCTGGTGCTTAGCCTGATCGCGTTGTTGTTGGTTCAGGCAGCGCGCAGCGGCTGGCTCGATAGGCCGCTGAGCTATCTGGCAAGCGTTTCGCTGCCGGTCTATAAACTTACCGAATTACCCTCGGAAATTGGTCGCAGCCTTGAAGGGTTGTTTACCGGCCGGGAGAGCCTGCGTGAAGAAAATGCGCGTCTGCGCGCCGAAGCGCTCGTGTTACACGCCAAAACCCAGAAACTTGCCTCGTTGCGTGCGGAAAACCTGCGTCTGCGTGAGTTGCTCAACTCCGCCAGTCACAAGGAAGAAAGTGTGGTGGTGGCGGAGGTGGTTGGGTTGGCTGCTGACCCGGCCCAGCACGTGTTTATCGTGGATAAGGGGTCAGCCGATGGTATAGAAGAGGGGCAGGCGGTCATTGATGCCGATGGTCTCGTCGGTCAGGTTATTAACGTGGCCTACAATCACAGTCGAGTGATGATGGTTACGGACGTGACCCACGCACTGTCGGTGCAGGTCAATCGCAACGGTGTGCGGGCCATCGTGGAAGGCAGTGGACTGATTGATCTGCTTGAGCTCAGTCACGTGGCCGCAACCACCGATATCAAAGTGGGCGATTTGCTGGTCAGCTCTGGATTGGGTGGCCGCTTTCCGGCCGGATACCCGGTCGCCCGGGTATCGGAAGTAACCATCGACCCAGGCGAGCCCTTCGCCACTGTTCGCGCGCGACCGCTGGCGCAGCTCGACAAAGCCCAGTTCGTGCTGTTGGTTTTCAGTCGCTCGGTGGCACGTGGTGATGGATGATCACGGCCACAGCTTCTGGGTGATCCTGCTTTCGCTGTTTGTGGCTTTGGCGCTGAGTGTTTACCCCCTCCCTCTCTCGGCACGATGGTTTCGGCCTGACTGGATGGTCATTGTCATCTGCTTCTGGGTGCTTTTCATGCCTCACCGTGTGGGTGTCGGCTGGGCCTGGATTTCGGGTTTGCTGATGGATATCCTGCACGGCGCCTACCTCGGACAGCATGCGTTTGCGCTGGCGGTCGTTGCCTACTTTGTACATGTATCGCACCAGCGTGTGCGCATGTACGGCTACCGCAAGCAGGCTGTTTTCATTTTCTCCATGGTGATCATTCATCTGTTGCTGGGGCAGTGGGTACAGAACCTGATGGGCGTTGCTGATACCAGCCTACTGGTACTGGCGCAGGCGCTGATGAGTGCGCTAATCTGGCCGCTGGCGCACGTCATACTCACTTACCTCTGTTATCGCTTTGTAGTTACCTGATGGAACTGATTCTGGCTTCGCAATCGCCCAGGCGGAGGCAACTGCTTTCCACCCTCGGCGTTGATTTCTCAGTCAAAGTGGCGGATATCGATGAAACCCCGGTGGCCGGAGAAACGCCGGAGGTATGTGTTGACCGGCTGGCTCGCGGCAAAGCTGATGCTGTTTGGCATACCCTGCAAGATCGACTTGATAAGGTTGTGCTGGCAGCCGATACGATCGTTGTCGTTGATCAGAAAATTCTGGGTAAACCCCGAACTCGCGAGCACGCGGTGCACATGCTTACGCAATTGAGCGGACGCAAGCATCGGGTGTTGACCGCTGTTGCGCTGCAAAACGAAACCAGCCAGCAGTGCACGATTCAGACGAGCGAAGTTAGCTTTGCTACACTGGCGGAAGATGAAATCCTGCGGTACGTTGCTACCGGGGAGCCCGACGATAAGGCTGGAGCCTACGCCATTCAAGGGCTTGCTGCCGCTTTCGTTGTTTCGCTGACAGGTAGCTACAGCGGAGTTGTCGGCCTGCCGCTTTACGAGACGCGCCAATTGTTGCGGCGCTTTGGAATCCATACAGCCATATGAGCGAAGAAATTCTTATCAATGTAACGCCGATGGAAACCCGAGTCGCGGTGGTGGAAAACGGGGTTCTTCAGGAAATTTACATTGAACGCGCGCGGGCCAAAGGTATTGTTGGCAACATCTATCAGGGCAAAGTGGTGCGGGTACTGCCGGGTATGCAGGCTGCGTTTGTGGATATTGGCCTGGAAAAAGCTGCGTTTATTCACGCTTCGGATATTGCTGCTCTAAAGCCGGCGACCAATGGCGAAGTGCCCGAGATTCGTACCGCAGTGAGAGAAGGGCAGGCACTGACGGTGCAGGTCATCAAAGATCCGATTGGCACCAAGGGCGCGCGTTTGACCACCCATCTGTCGGTGTCTTCGCGCTATCTGGTTTATATGCCGAAGACCGAGCATATTGGGGTTTCCCATCGAATCGACGATGAAGCTGAGCGCACGCGGCTCAAGGCGCTGGTTGAGGTCAGTGCCGCTGACGACGAGGAAACGAACGGTGGTGGCTATATAATCCGCACCGCCGCAGAAGGTTGTGGAGACGATGAGATCACGGCCGATACGCGCTTTTTAAAGCGCTTGTGGCAGGCGGTGGATCGCCGCCGCAAACGCGACCCGGCGCCGTCGATCATCTACGAGGATTTGCCACTGTTTATGCGCACCATGCGTGATCTGGTGCGGCCGGGGTTGGAAAAAATACGGATAGATTCGCGCGAAAGCTATCAGCGAGTCGTGGATTTTGCCAAAGACTACGTACCGGAAATTCTGCCAATTCTGGAATACTATCCCGGCGAGCGTCCGATTTTTGATCTTTATAGCGTTGAAGAGGAAATTCAGCGTGCGCTCGAAACCAAGGTAGAGCTCAAGAGCGGTGGTTATCTGATCATTGACCAGACCGAGGCGATGAGCACCGTTGATGTGAATACCGGCGCCTTTGTCGGTCATCGCAACCTCGAAGAAACCATTTTTAAAACCAACCTCGAAGCTGCTACGGCGTTGGCTCGACAACTGCGAGTACGTAACCTCGGTGGGATTATTATTATCGATTTTATCGATATGAAAGATCCAGAGCATCGTCGACAGGTGTTGCGGGCGCTGGAAAAGGCGATGGAGAAAGATTACGCCAAGACCAGTATTACCGGCGTGTCCGAACTGGGTCTGGTTGAAATGACGCGCAAGCGCACCCGTGAAAGTTTGGAGCATGTGTTGTGCGAAACCTGCAAGTACTGCTCTGGTCGCGGCACACTGAAGTCACCTGAAACGGTCTGCTATGAAATCTTCCGTGAGATTCTACGGGAGGCGCGAGCTTATGAAAGCGACCGATTGATGGTGTTGGCCTCACAGGAAGTGGTGGATCGGCTGCTGGATGAAGAGTCCGCAAATGTAGCTGATCTGGAAGAGTTTATCGGCAAGGCGATCCAGTTCCAAGTGGAAGCCATTTACACGCAGGAACAGTTTGATGTGGTGCTCCTGTAAGGGCAGTCGAGGCTAGTGGTGGCGAGGCGCTTTTTTACCCGGTTTTTTTATCGTTTGTACCGCACAGCATGGATCACTGCAGGTCTAGTGCTGGTGGTGTTGGCGCTCTATGCCAGTCTTGGGCGCTATTATATACAGTACCTGCCCGGTTATGCGCCCCAGCTGGTGCAGTGGGTGCACGATAACACTGGTGCAGAACTGAGCTATCACGGTCTGGGAGCGCACTGGAGCGGTTTGTCGCCAGTGGTGGAGTTGGCTAATCTAGAGCTGACGCACGACGGTGAACCGGCCGCCACTCTATCCGGTGGGCGTGGCAAGCTGGGAATTCTTTCCGGATTTATCCGGCGCGGGTTTGTCGACCTGCTTGAATTACATGCGCAGACCCTTGAACTTCATTTCTACGAAACCGAAACAGGTTGGCACTTTGCCGGCCGCCCACTGTTGGGCAATGCGCCCTCCGATGTTGATTTTGTTTCCACCTTGCTGGGAATTCGTGAAGCCGAGATCAGTGCTCTGACGGTGACGTTACATTACGCCAATGGTGAAAGTGCAAATCTCTGGGGGCAGCGCTTGCGACTTGCCGGCGAAGAGAATTTTCGTCGCCTGAAAGCCGGGCTTGGCATTGAGGGTTCGAAAACGACACGCCTGATCGCAGAACTGTCGGGCGATCCGCGCTCGGAAGATTTTACTCTGGCGGCGTATCTGCGACTTGAAAACAGTACCTTTTCCTCTATTGCGCCGTTGCTAGGCCGTTATAAACCACTGGGGGATATCGAAGGGCGGGGAGAGGTCTGGTTTAACCTGAATGGCCGTAATCGCGCGACCTGGCAGGGCCGTGTGCAGGTGCCAGAACTTCACTTGGGCAAACTGTGGGCAAAAGATCAGATACTGAGCAGTGCCAATCTGGTCTTTGGTGGTGAGATGCGTCAGGGCATAGCGCGCACCTGGTTCTCCGAGCTGGATTTTTACTGGGAAAACCAATATGTCGACTGGTCCGGTACTCAACTTCGCTTTGTGACCGCCAACGAGGGCGTCCTGCAGCTGGGTATGCCATCGCTTGATATTGGGCTGTCGCAGAAACGCTTAACCGACTCGGGGGCATTGCCTGCGGCGATAAGCGAGCTATTGCGTGAGTTGGGACCTCAGGGGCGGGTGAAAAACCTCGTGGCTGATATACCGTTGGCGGCACCTGACGCAGTGCGTATTCGGGGTGAGCTGGCGGCAGTGGCGCTGGAATCCTGGCGCGGTGTACCGTCGGCTCGCGGTCTTGATGGCTATATCGAGACTGGAATTCGTGGCGGTGAGTTGACCATTAATGCCGAAAACTTCTCCTTGGGGTTGGCGCCAGTGTACGCAAACCCCTTGCAGTTACAGCACCTGAAAACCCGGTTGCGTTGGTCGCTGGACAATGACCAGCTTAGTATTCGCAGCGGCAGGATTTCAGCGCGCGATGGTGCGGCACGAGTTGGCGGACGTATCGCGCTAGATATACCGGTGGTTAAAGACGCAGATAATGATCCGCGCATGGGGCTTATTGTCGGTCTCAAGGGTGGTCATGTCGGTTTACGGGAGCAATATATACCGGCTGTGCTGAGTGCTGGCCTGAAGGAGTGGCTTGACCAGAGTATTCTCAGCGGGCAAATTCCGGCGGCGGCTTTTCTCTATCACGGCTCGCTGAAAAACGACGGCGACAAGTCCATCCAGCTGGTTGTTCAGGGGCGCGAGGTGGCGCTGGACTACCATCCCGACTGGCCAGCGCTGAGTGGCGCTGATGTTGATTTGTGGCTGGACGGTCGGACGGTGTCGGTGCGTACAGAAAATGCGCGTATCTATAACGATGTCGCTCTGTCTGACGTGGATGTCGATATTCGGCAGCGCGGAGATGCGTTAATGCTCGGGGTCTCCGCCGAAGCGGTGAGTCCATTAAACTCGGCGCTGAAAGTCGTGCGAGAGTCCGCGCTGCGTGAACAGGTTGGCGCTACCTTCGATGACTGGCAGGGCCGCGGTCGCGTGACAGCCCGGCTTAATCTGGACCTTCCTCTGTCGGCGGGTGCCGATCCCTCGGTCCGGGTTGATACCTGGATGACGGCAGAGCATTTGACTATGAAGAGCTTGAACCTGACCTTGTCCAAGGTGCGGGGGCCGCTGGTATTTGATAGCGACAAGGGGCTGCAGTCTGAGCGTATCGATGCAGAGCTATTTGGCAGAGCGTTGACGGTCGCAATTGATCAGCGTCCGGGCAAACCTGTGCTGGTAAACGCCAAGGGTGATGTTGATGTGGCCGACATTCGCGACTGGTTGCAGCAACCGATGATTGGCTTTGCGCGCGGAGTCGCACCCTTCAATGTTGATATTTCAGCAGGTGCCGATCGCACTTTCCTGAAAGCGTCGTCGGATTTATTCGGCATCGCGATTGATCTGCCGGGTAGTCTGGGTAAGCCTGCCGACGAAAGTCGGCTGCTGGAACTGGACATACCACTGAGTGCTAAGCCGCTCACCCTGGATTTGAATATCGACGAACTGGGGCGTCTCATGCTCGCCTTTGATGACGCCGGGGCGCTGAGCGGTGGTAGTTTTTCAGTCGGGGGGCAGTCGATTCCGCCGCCACCGCGCAACCAGTTTATGGTTGTGGGTGAACTCGGTTATGCAGAGCTTGAACAGTGGCAAAAAGTGCTTGAGCGCTATCAGGAGATGAGTGCGTCGCTGGCCCGAAAGCCTTCGTCTTCGACCGCCAAAACTGATGCGCGCACAGCGTCTCAATCAGATCAGGCACTGCCAATTGTGGTGGAAGACCTGTCCATTTCGCGATTGGACGCTATTGGCCGAACCTGGCAAGACGTAATACTTGATGCGAACAACGGCGAGGATGGCAGTGGGTCATGGCAGCTGTCTATGCAGTCTCGACGCTTGCTTGGGACGATGGAAATTCCGCAGCAGGGTCCGCTCGTCGTTACCCTTCAGCATTTCAACCTGCCGGCGCTGAACGCGCTTGAGGCTGCGTCGGATACGAGCGAGGATGCCAGTCTGAAGGCTTCGCCTTTTTCCCGGATTGAGCTGGACAAGGTGCCGGAGGTGGATTTTTCGATTCAGTCTCTTGCATTGGATAACCAGGCCTTGGGAAGTCTGTCATTCTTTTTGCGCAAGGAAGATGGCGGTGCAACGCTGCACAATATTCGCGGCAATCTGAGAGGATTGCTGCTCGGCAGTGATGAGCGGCCTCTGTCACTGCGCTGGCAACGCAATGCCAATGGTCACTTCACGATGCTTACCGGCCGCATCAGTGTGGCCAATGTCGGTGACGTGCTGAACAACTGGCAGTTTGAGCGGGTCATGGAGAGTCGCAGAGGCCAGGCCGATCTCAATCTGTCCTGGCCGGCTCCGCCTGATATGGTGGCGGCTTCTTTGCTGTCGGGATCGATAGCGATGGAATTCGGTAACGGACGCTTCCTGCGTGGCTCAGATGCAGCGTCCGGCACGCTGCGTATGGTTGGCTTGCTGAATTTTGCGAATGTCATTCGGCGGCTGCAGTTTAATTTCAAGGACGTATTTGAAAAAGGTATTCACTACGATCGCATTAGCGGAACCATGCAATTTCGCAATGGCGTGATGGTCATGCCCAAGGCCATCGAAATTGATGGCCCCTCGTCAACCTTTCGTATCAGTGGCTCACTGGATTTTCATACGGACCTGACCGATATGGAATTGCTGGCCACCCTGCCGTTGGGCAGCAACCTGCCCTGGGTAGCTGCATTTATCAGTGGCTTGCCGGTAGCGGCCGGCGTATATATTGCCAGCAAACTGTTTGAGGAACAGGTGGATAAAGCCTCGACGCTGGTATATTCGGTGAACGGTCCATGGCAGCAGCCGGAGCTGGAATTCAAGCGCTTGTTCGGTGAGACCCTGTCAATTGAAGTGCCAAAAGAGACTGAGAAGCCCAAAGCAATGCGGCGCGGTGGTCGCCGCAAATGAAGCTGGCGGCGATCCAGATGGTATCTGGTGCGAACATCGACAATAACCTGGCGGTAGCTGAGCGCTTGATAGCGCAGGCACGTGCGGACGATGCCCGTCTGGTTGTACTTCCCGAGAGTTTTGCGCTGTTTGGCGATTCCACGCAGCTCAAACCATTGGCGGCACGGGAACGCAGTCAGGGGTACCTGCAGAGCTGGCTGGCAGCACAGGCGCGAAGCCAACAGGTGATTCTGGTTGGGGGCACAGTGCCGGTAGCTAGTGACGATGGCCGCGCTTGGGCCACTTGTTTTGTACACGGTGAAGACGGTGCGCTGCTGGGGCGTTACCAGAAAATGCATCTGTTTGATGCTGCGGTAGGTGATGCGCAGGGTCGCTACTGTGAATCTCGGGACTATCGGCCGGGGCTGGCACCCTGTGTGGTCGACACGTCTTTGGGCCGCCTGGGTGTCGCGGTGTGCTACGACCTGCGTTTTGCGGCCCAATTTCAATGGATGCAGGAGCAGGGCGCGGAGCTGCTGGCGGTTCCGTCGGCATTTACGCGCAAAACCGGGCTGGCGCATTGGTCATTGCTTCTGCGCGCGCGGGCTGTTGAAACCCAATGTGTGGCTGTTGGCGCCAATCAGGGTGGGCTTCATTCAAGGCAGCGTATGACGTCGGGCTGTTCGGCAGTGGTGGATGGCTGGGGTGAGGTGTTGGCGGAGGCGGGCTATGGTGAAGCGGTGGTTATGGCCGATTGGAATGTGACTCATCAACGTGAATGGCGGCGCTCGATGCCAGTGGCAGACCATGCCCGTTTTACAGTGGCGCCCCCCACCGACCAGTAATCCGTCCGGTTTTACCAGCTGCTGCGCAGATCCTCTTCTTTCAATTCTCTGAGATAGCGAAACAGGGCGCGGGCACTGGTGGGCGGCTGGCCGCGCTGATTTTCCTGCTGGGCCCGAGTAGTGAGCTGCCGTAACTTCTGTCGATCCGCGGCGGGTAGCTCGGCTTTCAGCGCGTCGATGGCAGGCATGCCTTCAGCGATGAGGCGGTCCCGCCAAGCCTCCAGCTCATGAAAGCTGCGGTCGAGTTGTCGGTTTTCCTCGCGCCGGGTTGCCATGGCCTCTTCGAGTTCGCTGGTGTCCAGCTTGCGCATTAGCTTGCCGATATACTGGTACTGACGACGCAGCGCCTCGCGACTTCTGATACGCCGGGCTGTGGCGATGGCTTCCTGCAGTTCATCAGGTACGGGCATCTGCGACAGTTCGCCTTTGGGCAGGCTGGCTACTTCCTGACCTAGTGCCTGTAAGGCGTGCATCTGCCGTTTGCGTTCGGATTTACTGGGGCGTTCGTCAAACGAGTCGTCGGTCATGGGGGCTCTTCAGGCGTAAAAATAGGTGGCCAGACCGAGGAATGACATAAAGCCAATAACATCGGTTACCGTGGTCAATGCGACGCCGCCCGCCAATGCAGGATCGATCTTCAGGGTTTGCATGATCATGGGCAGCAGCGCGCCGGCAAGTGCTGCGGTGATCAGGTTGATGACCATGGCAGCGGCAATGATGATACCGATCTGGGGGTCGTCAAACCAGAGGGTGGCGGCTACCGCCACCACAATAGCCCAGATTACACCGTTAATGGCGCCAACGGTGAGTTCCCGGGTGACCAGCCAGCGGCTGTTGTTTTTGCTGATCTGGCCAAGTGCCATGCCGCGAATAACCACGGTAAGTGTCTGGGTGCCCGCGACACCGCCCATGCTGGCGACGATGGGCATCAATACCGCCAGTGCCACCACCTTGTCGATGGTGCCTTCAAATACGTTGATCACGGCAGAGGCGATAAAGGCGGTAATCAGGTTGATGCCGAGCCACATCGCCCGGCGGGGAGCAGCTTTGCTGACCGGGGCGAAGGTGTCTTCGTCCTCGTCCAGGCCGGCCATGCTGAGCAGGGAATGATCTGCGCTTTCGCGAATAACATCGACGACGTCATCGATGGTGATTCGGCCCACCAGGCGTCCGGCCTCGTCCACAACCGGTGCAGAGACCCAGTCATGTCGTTCAAACAGTTTGGCCACTTCCGTATCTGCCAGTGTTGCCGGAATGGCTTCAAAGTCAGTGGTCATGACTTCGCGCACGGTAACGCTGGGATCGGAGACCAGAATCCGGCGCAGGGGCAGCACGCCAATGTATTCATCTGAGCGGCTCACCACAATCAGGTGGTCAGTCATCTCTGGCAGATTTTCGTGGCGGCGCAAATAGCGTAGCGCCACGTCAAGGGTGATATTGGGGCGCACCGTAATGGTGTCGGTGTTCATCAGGCCGCCGGCGGTGTCCTCGGCATAGGCGAGGATGTGCTCAACGCGCTGTCGATCCTGGTGATCCATGGACGACAGCACTTCCTGGATGACTCGATCCGGCAGCTGCTGAAGAATGTCGACCAGGTCGTCGGCTTCCAAGCGTTCGGTAATGGCCGCGACTTCTTCCGCGTCCATGTCTTTCAAAAACTGCGCCTGAACCTCGTCGCTGAGGTAGGGGATTATGTCGCCTTCGTTGTCCAGGTCCACCAACTGCCATAGCACTGCGCGGATTTTGGGTGGCGTGGATTCGATCAGGTGGGCGGCGTCGGCGGACGGCAGGCTGTTCAGCATCCGCCGGATAGGCAGGAACTCACCGCTGCTTAGCGCGGCATTGAGCTCTTCCAGATGGCTCTGGGGAAGCGTTTTCTCGCTACTTTGCGCCATAGCAACACCTTGCCCGGGGAAATTTCGGTCAGGAATTGATTATCCTTGAAAGTTTATCTTTCAACAACTTGCGTCAGCGAGTTGAAAGGTTTTTGGAGGTTTTTGTGGGGTTATTCCGCTTCGTCGAAGCGACGATTGATCAGATCTGTTATGGCTTGCAGCGCTTCCTGCTCGTCATCGCCCACGCATTCCAACTCAATATCCGTGCCTTGGCTGGCTGCCAGCATCATCACTGACATGATGCTTTTGCCGTCTACGGTCTGGCCATTGGCGCTGACCGAAATTTTGCTGCCAAAGGCGGTGGCGGTGGAAACAAACTTGGCGGCGGCCCGGGCGTGCAGGCCGAGTTTGTTGATGATGGTTAGCTGGGACTTTGCCATGGATACGATTGATCCTGCTGGGTTGCGCGTCAGGCGTTCTTCTTATCCTGTAGCTCGCGGTGGCGAACTTGCAGATTGAAAGGCTGGCCGGTGAGTACCTGGGCCAATCGTTCGGCCATGTATACTGAGCGATGTTGTCCGCCTGTGCAACCGAGAGCAACGGTCACGTAGCTGCGGTTGCCTTTAGCCAGTTCCGGCAACCAGGCAAAGAGAAACTCACTGATCATGATGTGCATGCGCTCAACCTCCGGCTTGCTGTTAAGGAAGGTTTGCACGCCCTCGTCGAGCCCGGTTTGAGGTCTGAGCGATTCATCCCAGTGTGGGTTGGGTAGCATGCGTAGATCAAACACAAAGTCGGCATCGACAGGCAGTCCGCGTTTAAAACCAAAAGACATTAACTGTACCGTCATGCCAATGGCTTCACCGCCGATGACGCGCTCCTTGATCACCGTGCGCAATTGATGGATGGTCAGGCCGCTGGTGTCGATGGTGAGGTCTGCCGTCGAAACTATCGGTTCGAGACGGGCGCGTTCGTCGCGCAGTGCCTCGGCCAGTGCCACTTCCTTGTTGCTGAGGGGGTGGCGGCGCCGGGTTTCACTGAAGCGTTTGACCAGTGTCTGGTCATCGGCGTCCAGTACCACAATCTGCAGGTCCACCAGTGGCCGGATTTCGTTAACGATGGCATCAAAGTTGGCCAGCTCAGCCACGGTGTTGCGGGCGTCGATGCACACGGCTGTATTGTGGTATTCACTCTGTTGGCTGCGCGAGAGTTCTCGCACCAGATCAGCTAACAGCGTCAGCGGCAGATTGTCTATGCAATAGTAGCCTTCGTCTTCCAGCTGATTGAGCGCGCCACTTTTGCCGGAACCGGAGCGGCCGCTGATGATGACCAGTTTCATGTTGGCAGAGAATATCCGGTTGCGGCTTTAAACAGTTCGTCGGCATCGTTTGCCGCGCGGAGACTGTCGCGAAAACTGGAATCATTCAGGCGGGCGGCAATAGTCGCCAGCGCGTTGAGGTGCTCATCGTGCCCCTCTTCTGGTGCTACCAAGGCAAATAGGATATCTACCGGTTTGTCGTCGACGGCATCGAAATCCACTGGGGATTTGAGTGTGATCAGTGCGCCGACAATACTGGAGCAGTTCGATACACGGCAGTGGGGAATGGCGACTCCTTCGCCAATGCCGGTGCTGCCCAATCGTTCCCGATTGAGCAGCTGGGAATAAATTTCCTGGGCGTTCAGAGCGGGCACGTCACCGCTGATGAACTCAGCGACATCTTCAAGCAGGCGCTTTTTGCTGGTGCTGGCGGCGCCGCAGTATGTGCGTTCCCGAGTAAGAAAGTGATCTAACTGCATGAGTAGTGAATTTCCCTAATGGGCAAAACGGCAGCGGAGCCAGTGGCTCCGCTCCTTGCGGGGTTAGTTAGTGCCCGCGGTTTTTTTCTTTGTGTTTGATCAGCTGGCGGTCGAGTTTATCAGCGAGAAGATCAATGGCGGCGTACATATCCTCTGATTCTGAGGCAGCAAATAAATCTGCGCCAGCGACATGGACGGTACCTTCGGCCTTTTGAACCAGCTTTTCAACAGTCAGGGTAATATCTGTGTTGGTGATATTGTCGAAATGGCGCTGGAGTTTAGTCAGTTTGGTGTTTACGTAATCGCGCAAGGCAGGAGTAACGTCGACATGATGACCGCTTACAGTGATTTGCATAAATCGCTCCTTTTCGTATCAATGCCAACCGGAGTGGCGGCCAGCCGCCCATTCCGGGGTTTGCCAGCCAGAGCTGGCGTATCAGACCAGCCGTTTCCGCTCGTTCGAGGGCGGAATCACCATTGCCTCACGGTACTTGGCGATGGTGCGCCTGGCGACCTGAATTCCCTGTTCGGCCAGTAGTGCAGTGATCTTACTGTCGCTGAGGGGTTTTCTTGGGTTTTCTGCAGCAATCAGTTTTTTGATCAGGGCGCGAATGGCCGTGGATGAACATTCTCCGCCAGCATCGGTTGATACATGGCTGGAGAAAAAATATTTCAGCTCATAAATACCGCGCGGGGTATGCATGTACTTTTGGGTGGTAACGCGCGAGATCGTAGATTCATGCATTTCAACCGCTTCGGCGATATCGTGCAGAATCAGGGGCTTCATGGCCTCGTCCCCATATTCTAGAAAGCCACGCTGATATTCAACAATTTTACTGGCCACTTTCATCAAGGTCTCGTTGCGACTCTGCAGGCTCTTCAGAAACCAGCGCGCTTCCTGTAGGTTGTCGCGGATATAGCTGCTGTCGGCACCGCTGCATTGCTTGCCGAGAGAGGCGTAGTGGTCGTTGATGCGCAGTTTTGGGGCGATATCAGGGTTCAATTCCACCACCCAGGCGCCTTCGCGTTTGCTGACGAATACATCGGGCACCACGTACTCGGTTTCCGACGGAGAAATCATGACTCCGGGTGAAGGGTTGAGCGTCTGTATCAGTTTCAGGATTTCCTTCAACTGGTCTTCGCTCACCCGGGCGCGCCGCATCAATTGGTTGTAATCGCGCGAACCAAGCAAATCCAGGAAGTTCGCAACGATATCGGTGGTCGGTTTCAGCCATTGTGTGTCGGGCGGCAGTTGACGCAGCTGAATCAGCAGGCATTCACGCAGATCCCGTGCTGCTACCCCTGGCGGATCAAATTGCTGTACCCGGTGCAACACCGCGACCACTTCATCTTCTTCGATCGGCTCGCTGCTGCCGCTGGTGTCTACCAGGCTGGCCAAGATATCGTCGACAGTGCAGGTCAGGCGACCATCGGGCTCTATTGAGTCAATGATAGCCATGGCGATCAAGCGGTCGGTGTCTGACATGCGGGAGAGGTTCAACTGCCAGCGCAAATGATCCTGCAGGGACTCGTTACTGCTGCTGCGCGCTACGAAATCCTGATCACCGCTGTCGCCGCTGGGCTGTTTTACCGAAGAGGTGGGCTGGTATATGTCGTCCCAGCGGCTGTCGACAGGCAGATCTTCAGGAATACCATCGTTCCATGTTTCGTCAACGCTGACGGTTTCCTGTTCACTGGCGCTGGCTGTGGGTTCGGTGTCGTTGCCCGCGTCACCATTGTCGCGGTCGGGCGTATTGTCGTCTTCGTTAACTTCCAGCAGGGGGTTGGAGTCAATGGCGGCCTGAATTTCCTGCTGCAGGTCTAAAGTGGAGAGTTGGAGTAATCTAATCGCTTGCTGCAGCTGGGGGGTCATGGTCAGCTGCTGGCTGACTTTGAGCTGTAGCGATTGTTTCATAGGCGCTTCATTACCGATACCACTTGGACAGGTGAGAGGGTTGCACTCTCTTGCCTGAAGTGTAGTCCGGCCTTTGCGCCCCTGCAATACCCGTGCCTAAAAGGGTTAAAAAATAACCGCTTAAGGTTGACATGTGGCTAGAGAGTGAATTGGTGGCCGAGGTAGATGTCTTTGACCACAGGGTCATTCAGCACCTTCTCGGCATTGCCTTCGGCAACAATCTTCCCTTCGCCGACGATGTAGGCTTTTTCACAGATATCCAGCGTTTCGCGCACATTGTGGTCGGTGATCAGTACACCTATCTCGCGGCGCTGGAGGTGGCGAATGATATCTTTGATGTCGTTGACCGAGATGGGGTCGACACCGGCGAAGGGTTCGTCCAGCAGGATGAATTTCGGCTCAGTAGCCAGCGCCCGGGCAATCTCTACGCGTCGGCGTTCGCCGCCCGATAGGGCCATGCCGGCGGAGTCGCGGATGTGAGTAATGTGGAATTCCTGGAGTAATTCTTCCAGCATAGCCTTGCGCTGTTTGCGGCTGAGTTCCTTGCGGGTTTCCAGGATGGCCATGATGTTGTCTGCGACCGACAACTTGCGAAAAATGGAGGCTTCCTGTGGCAGGTAACCGAGCCCGTGACGCGCGCGACCGTGTATGCTCTGGGCGGTTATGTCGAGGTCGTCAATGGTAATCTGGCCGTTGTCGGCGTTGACGATGCCGACAATCATGTAAAAGCAGGTGGTCTTGCCGGCGCCGTTCGGGCCGAGCAGGCCGACAATTTCACCACTGCGTATCTCCAGCGATACATCCTTGATGATTTGGCGGCCTTTGTAGGCTTTGGCGAGATTTTCGGCTTTCAGCAGGGCCATATCAATAATCGCTTTCCGGTTGCGGGGGTTGCGAGGGCTGCGGGGCCGGAGAAGGATTCTGCGGCTCGTCAGTGCGGGGCGTGTCTTTGGCACGCGGTTGCAGCGTCATGTTGACTCGCTCCTGTTCCGCGCCTTTTTCACCTTCGGCTTCGACGGTCTGCTTTTGGCTGTCGTAGACAATGCGATTGCCGCGAATTTCAGAACCCTGTTGTTGGATGACGGCCTTGTCGGTGAGTATCACTTTGCCGGTCGCCACAAAATACTCGATACTGCGTGCCTCGGCATGCACCGAGCCATTGGCCTGGTTGAGTGCGGCCGGCGCGCCGACCGCCAGAATGCGGTCTACCTGCCGATTCTGCTCGTCTATGACCAGTCGCGTGGCATTGATTGCCAGGTTTCCCTGGCGCAGCTCAACCCGTCCCTCATAAATACCGCGACCGTTTTCATAGGTGGCGCGATCGGCGCTCACATTGATCGGGGCGCGGTTGTTTTCTACCAGTGCCGGTGTCTCTGCATTGGCTGCCAGAGCGAGCGCGAAGGAGAGCGTCGCCGTCAGTCGAATCAATAGCTCAGGGCTTCTCATATACGCCTCGTACGTCGCTCATAAAATCGAGACGTTCCGCATCCATTGCTGCCCGCATGCCGGTGGCCGTGGTAATGGCATTGGGGCTTGTGAAGCGAACCGGTGCATCTGTTTCAATCAAGTTGTCTGCCATATTGAGTTTTAATCGGGGTGAACGGATCACCGCATCGTGAATAAAGTCTTTGACCAACACATCCTGTTCCAGTGCCAGTTCCTGCCCGTCTGCGGATAGATTGCCCTTGCGCGCTGTGGCGGTCCAATTCTGATCTCCCTCTTTCAGCCCTTTGTAAATGGGTTCGTAGAGGAGCACCTCGCCGTTGCGCATGCGATTAGCGCGGGTTGCTTGCCAGTGGTAGGCAACTTCGCCATTCAGTCGATAGGTGGTGCCTCGGGGTTCGAGCAGGTAGGAGTCAAATTGACGCAGGGTGTCAATCTCTTCGCTTGCGTTGACGCCAATGCTGCCGCTATCGCCATAGTCCATCACAGTCAGCAATAGCAGGGTGAGGCCACCCAGCCCGGCAAGCAGCGACAGGCTGCGATAAACACGTCTTGAGGATTGAGCCATGGCTAGAGATATTGCTCCCAGGCATCCAGCAGGGTGTCCTGCGCTTTCATAATAAGTTCACAGACCTCGCGAATTGCGCCTGCGCCGCCACGCGCACTGGTTTGCCAGTCGGCGTGTTCAGCGACAAAAGCGTGGGCGTTGGCCACGGCCACACCGAGCCCGGCAGCGCGGATGGCGGCAAGGTCCGGTAAGTCGTCACCGACATAGGCGATCTGTGATAATGGAATGCCGCAGTCGCCAGAAAGTTCCCGCAACGCGGTGATTTTATCCTCGCGGCCCTGGTAGATGGTTGAAATTTTCAGCTCGCCGGCGCGGCGCGCAACCAGATCCGAAACCCGTCCGGTAATGATGGCAGTGTCGATGCCGGTGTCGCGAAGCAGCTTTATGCCGAGGCCGTCGAGGATGCTGAAGGCTTTGATTTCCTCGCCGCTGTTGCCGAAATACAGGCTGCCATCGGTCAGCACGCCGTCCACATCCGTGACCAGTAGGCGAATATTCTTTGCTTTTTGCATGATCTCCAGCATCAGGCGACACCTGCCCGGAGAATGTCGTGCAGGTGAACAACTCCGACCGGGTGAGAGTGTTCGTCGATCACGATCAGTGCGGTAATTTTCTTTTCTTCCATGATGTAGAGCGCCTCCGCGGCCAGCATTCCAGGTTGGACGCTGCGTGGGTTGCGGGTCATAACATCGTCGATTCGGGCGCGCTGTATGTCCACGCCGTGATCGATTGCGCGCCGCAGGTCACCGTCCGTAAACAGGCCGAGAAGCGTGCCGTCACTATTCTGGATGGTCGTCATGCCCAATGCTTTGCTGCTCATCTCCAGCAAAGCATTGGTAAGCGGTGTACCACTGGCAACGGTGGGGATTTCGGCGCCAGTGTGCATGATGTCTTCAATTTTCAGCAACAATTTGCGCCCCAGCGCCCCTCCGGGGTGGGAAAACGCAAAATCATTGGCGGTAAAGCCACGCGCCTCTAGCAGGGCGATGGCAAGGGCGTCCCCCAGGACCAGTGCTACTGTGGTGCTGGATGTTGGCGCCAGGCCCAGCGGACAGGCTTCTTCGGCAACGCCTGCGTCAAGGTGGGCGTTTGCGGCTTTGGCCAGTTCCGACGCGGGGTTGCCGGTCATGGATATCAGGGGGGTGCCGAGCCGTTTCAGCAGGGGCAACATGGTGATAACTTCAGCGGTCGAGCCCGAGTTCGATAGTGCGAGAACAACATCCTGGGCGGTGATCATGCCCATGTCCCCGTGCGAGGCTTCGCCCGGGTGAACATACATGGCGGGTGTGCCTGTGCTGGCCAGAGTAGCGGCGATCTTGCGGCCGATGTGCCCTGATTTCCCCATGCCAGTGACGACAACGCGGCCCTGGCAGGCGAGCATGAGTTCGCAGGCCCGGGTAAAGTCGTCGTCAATTTTATCGCTGAGCGCGGTAACGGCGGCACCTTCCATGGCGATGGTGCGGCGGGCCGAGCTGCGGTAGTCTATGGGCATATTTTCGCTTTACTCACAACAATTTAACGGGAATTTGCTACCATCGGACAGTTATAGCTGGCTATGATAAGAGGGCGGCGCGCAAATTCCTAGTTAGAAATCGGGAGCGTTTCGCTCTCTGAGAGGTCAAACTTCAGCAACAGTTGCCTGATTCGGTCGATTGTGTGGGATTTTGCTTTCCGGCTAGAGCGCAATTGCGCTGACAACCGGTGGAACGTATGGAGTTAATGAAAACAATGGTGCAACGAATGATGTCGGTCGCGTTCGCGGCTGTGATGAGCTTGGTAGTAGCTTCTGCGGCATGGGCAGCGTCACCCCCGGGCCCCTATGAGGTGGTCTCTGATACCACCAAGCGCGTGACCAAGGTCATTGAGGAGGCGCGCAGCTATGTTGATGAAGATCCCGAGCGCTTTTACGGCGAGGTGGAAAAAATCCTGGCTGATGTGGTGGATTTCCCCAGTTTTGCCCGCGGCGTGATGGGTAAATACGGCAGTAAACGCTATTACGACACCCTGTCGCCTGAAGAGAAAGCAAAGTTTCGCGGACGGGTAGAACGCTTTACCAAAACCTTTCAGGATCGCTTGATCCGCACTTACGCCAAGGGCCTGCTTGCCTTTGACGGCAACCGGATTGAAGTGTTGCCCATTGCAAAGGATGCGGCGGACGAGCGAAGTGTTAACGTCGAGCAGCATATTTTCGGGAATGCCCCACAACCTTATGTTGTGTACTACAAACTCACCCAGAATCGGGAAGGTGAGTGGAAACTGCGCAACGTGAGTATTGAAGGTGTCAACCTAGGTCGCACTTATCAAAGCCAGTTTGCCTCGTCGGCACGTCGTTTTAACGGTGATATCGACAAAGTGATTGAAAACTGGGAAGTGACGCCGGAAGGTGGTCTGGCCGAAGTCGCCGAAGAGTCTTGAGCGCCAGTGACCTGGCGCAACCCTGATAATAGCCATTGCGCGGCCAATTGCGTACAATTCGCGTCCTGATTTTTACGAGTACCGCTGCATGTTGATCGACGCAATTAAATCGCGACTGGCCGACGAATTTCCCGATTGTCAGATAGAAGCCGAGGCCGACGGCAACCACTGTCACGTGCAGATCGTGGGCGATGTTTTCAACGGGCTGCGCCCGGTAAAGCGCCAGCAAATGGTCTACGCTGCCCTCAACGAGTGGATCGCCGACGGTAGCGTTCACGCGGTTCACATGCGCTTGCAGACTCCGACTGAAGCGCAGTCCTGACCTCTGGGGGGAATCCATGGATCGATTGTTGATTCGCGGCGGTAAACGCCTCGATGGCGAAATACGTATATCCGGCGCGAAGAACTCGGCACTGCCAATTCTGGCCGCCACGTTGCTTTGCGACGAACCGATAACCATCCGCAACCTGCCTCATCTGCATGACATTACCACCATGATCGCGCTGCTGCGTTGCATGGGTGTGGAGCTGATTATTGATGAGAAGCTCAGCATAGAGGTGCATGCCGAAACGATCACGGACCTGACGGCGCCCTACGAACTGGTCAAGACCATGCGCGCCTCAATACTGGTGCTTGGGCCATTGCTGGCACATTTTGGTGAGGCACACGTTTCCTTTCCGGGTGGCTGTGCTATCGGCAGTCGGCCAGTAGATCTGCACTTGCGCGGGCTG
The DNA here is from genome assembly GCF_057445395.1 of Litorivivens sp. Taxonomy (NCBI): domain Bacteria; kingdom Pseudomonadati; phylum Pseudomonadota; class Gammaproteobacteria; genus Litorivivens; species Litorivivens sp. The sequence continues at coordinate 73,559 of NZ_JBVBUV010000005.1, read as the reverse complement.
GAGGCGATGGGCGCCCGAATAGAGATCGATAGCGGTTACATCCATGCATACCGGGATGGCCGTCTCAAGGGCGCACATATCTTTATGGATACGGTGACGGTGGGCGGCACAGAGAACGTGATGATGGCCGCTACCCTGGCAGATGGCCGCACCGTCATCGAGAACGCGGCTCGTGAACCGGAAGTGGTCGATCTTGCCAATTGCCTCAATGCCATGGGTGCCAAAATTACCGGTCACGGCACTGATACCATTACTATTGACGGGGTAGAGGGGCTGCACGGCTGTGACTATGCTGTGATGCCCGACCGGATCGAAACCGGAACCTACTTGGTGGCAGCGGCGGTGACCGGTGGCCGAGTTAAGGTAAAAGACACCAAGGCTGAGCACCTGGAAGCTGTTTTGTCCAAGCTGGAAGAGGCCGGTGCCGAAGTCACGACCGGTGAAGATTGGATCGAACTCAATATGCATGGCCAGCGGCCCAAATCGGTCAATATCAAGACGGCACCCTATCCGGGCTTCCCGACCGACATGCAAGCCCAGTTCACGGCGATGAATGCTATTGCCAATGGCAGTGCGCGCGTGACTGAGACGGTATTTGAAAACCGTCTTATCCAGACCCACGAGATGAATCGAATGGGTGCCAAGATCAATATTGAAGGCAACACTGCGATTATTGAGGGCGTCGACAAATTGCGTGGCGCCCCGGTGATGGCAAGCGATCTACGCGCTTCAGCGAGCCTGGTGATAGCCGGTCTGGTGGCCGAAGGGGAAACCTGCGTCGATCGCATTTATCACATCGATCGCGGGTATGAATGTATTGAGGAAAAACTGCAATTGCTGGGCGCCAATATCCAGCGGTTGGCGGAATAAACGGGCGGATTAAATAGGCACGTTGTGGAAAAGCTGACCATTGCCCTGACCAAGGGCCGCATTCTCAAGGATACCCTGCCGCTGTTTGCAGAAGCGGGTATCGAGCCGGTGGAAAATATTGCGGAAAGTCGCAAGCTGATTTTTGACACCACGCTACCCCATGTGCGCTTCGTGGTAATTCGCGGCACCGATGTACCTACCTATGTGCAACTTGGCGCGGCGGATTTGGGTGTCGCGGGCAAGGATATGCTGCTCGAGCACGGCGCGGCGGGGATGTACGAGCCCCTGGACCTGGGGATTGCTCGCTGCAAGCTGATGACGGCGGTGATGCGCGATAAACCGCTGCCCGCCGGAAGGATCAAGGTGGCCACTAAGTTTGTAAATGTGGCGCGCCAGTATTTTGCGGCTCAGGGCACGCAAGTTGAGTTGATCAAACTCTACGGCGCAATGGAGCTCGCGCCGATGATGAATCTCGCTGACGTTATTGTAGATATAGTCGATACCGGCAATACCTTACGTGCTAACGGCATGGAGCCGGCAGAAACCATCGCCGATGTAAGCTCTCGCCTGGTGGTCAACACCAGTGCGCTGAAGCGCAAGCATCAGGCTGTGACCGATGTGATTGAACGTTTGCGTCGGGCTGTCGCCAAGAGGGGCGGCTAATGGCCGAGCTTCAGATTCGCCGCCTTGATAGCGGCGCGCCAGATTTCAGTGAGGCGCTCGATGCCTTGCTGGCTTGGGATTCGGTTTCCGATGCCGGGGTGCAGGCCGCGGTAGACGACATTGTGGAGGCGGTTCGCTGCCGTGGCGACGCCGCACTGTTGGAATATACTCGGCGCTTTGATCGCGTTAGCGCCGACACCGTGCCGGCGTTAGAGTTCTCTCAGGATCAGCTTCAGGCGGCGCTGGCAGCGATTGATCCAGAGCTGCGTGCGGCGCTGGAGCATGCGGCCGCGCGGGTGCGTGCATATCACGAGCATCAGAAGCAGGATTCCTGGACCTATACCGAGGCTGATGGCACGGTGCTGGGCCAGCAGATTCGGCCGCTGGATCGGGCCGGGCTCTACGTTCCCGGAGGAAAGGCGGCCTACCCATCGTCGGTGCTGATGAATGCGATTCCGGCCAAAGTGGCGGGTGTTGCAGAGCTGATCATGGTATCGCCAACCCCGGATGGGGTGGCCAATGATATTGTGCTGGCGGCAGCGGCCATTGCGGGCGTTGATCGGCTGTTCGCTATTGGCGGAGCGCAGGCCGTGGCTGCACTGGCCTACGGAACCGAAACGATCCCCCGCGTTGACAAGATTGTGGGGCCGGGCAATATCTATGTGGCAACGGCAAAGCGCAAGGTATTTGGCCAAGTGGGCCTGGACATGATTGCGGGGCCATCGGAAATACTCGTGGTCTGCGACGGAAAAACCGATCCGGACTGGATTGCCATGGACCTGTTTTCCCAGGCCGAGCACGATGAGGATGCCCAGTCGATTTTGATCTCGCCGGACGTCGACTTCCTGGCTGCGGTTGAAAACAGTATCCGCCGATTGCTGCCCGACATGGAGCGTGAAGCGATTATCCGCGCCTCGTTGGAAGGGCGGGCGGCGCTGATTGCTGTGCCGGACCTGGCGACTGCGATTGATCTGGTTAATCGTATTGCGCCGGAGCATCTGGAGCTGTCGGTAGATGCCCCGGAAACATTGTTGCCCGAGATACGCCATGCGGGGGCTATCTTTATGGGGCGCCACACGCCGGAAGCGTTGGGTGATTACTGTGCAGGACCAAACCACGTATTGCCTACGTCCGGAACGGCGCGTTTCTCGTCGCCGCTGGGTGTTTATGATTTCCAGAAGCGCAGTTCGCTGATTCAGTGTTCGGAATCTGCCGCGCCACTGGGCAAAACAGCGTCAGTATTGGCGCGCGGTGAGGCGCTGACCGCTCACGCGCGTTCCGCAGAAATGCGCTGGCCTACGAAGTGATTCCATACCTATGAAAGACAGACAATCCCTGGTGAAGCAGTGGGTGCGGCCGGAAATTCAGGCGCTGCAGGCCTATCATGTGCCGGCAGCTGACGGACTGGTCAAGCTCGACGCTATGGAAAACCCCTATAGCTGGCCAGAGGCGATGGTGGCTGACTGGCAGCAGCGGCTGCAGGGGGCCGCGCTAAATCGTTACCCAGATGCGGCCGCGGTATCGCTCAAGGCAAGGTTGCGCGAAGTGATGGGTGTGGCGGACGAGCAGGATATTTTGCTGGGTAACGGTTCCGACGAAATCATCCAGTTGCTGGCGATGGCTGTGGCTGAGCAGGGACGCAGTGTGTTGGCGCCGGAGCCCGGATTTGTCATGTACCGGATGATTGCGACGTTTACGGGGATGCAGTACTGCGGGGTGCCACTGGACGAGGATTTCGATCTCGATCTGCCAGCCATGCTCGCGGCAATTGAACGTGAGCAGCCGGCTCTGGTGTTTCTCGCGCTGCCGAATAATCCGACGGGGAACCTGTTCAGTGCCGACAAGGTTAAGGCCGTTATTGAAGCCAGTCCTGGGCTGGTGGTACTGGACGAAGCCTATACGGCGTTTACCGATAGGGACCATCTGAGTTATCTGCACTATCCCAATGTGCTGGTGATGCGCACATTATCCAAAGTTGGCTTGGCGGGGTTGCGTCTGGGCATTCTGATTGGTGGTCGTGAGTGGCTTACTGAGCTGGACAAGCTGCGGCTGCCCTACAATATCAATGTGCTGACTCAGCTGAGTGCCGAGTTTGCGCTGGATCACTTTTCCGTGCTGACCGATCAAACCCAAACTATTCGCCGCGAGCGTGCCGTGCTGTTTGAGGCATTGGCGGCGATGCCGGGGGTGGAAGTGTGGCCCAGTGAAGCCAACTTTATTTTGCTGCGCTGCGATGAAGCGCGCGCGATTCACGCCCGCATGAAAGCCGCAGGCGTGTTGGTGAAATGCCTCGATGGGGCTCATCCCATGCTGGAAAACTGTTTGCGCTTTACCGTGGGAACCCCTGAGGAAAATCAGCGTATGCTGGGGGCCTTCACCGAAGCGCTCGCCCCTTAGGGCGACCCGAAGGCTTCAGCCCGCGCTGGTCGGCATGGGGCGGATGCTCACTTCAATGTCGAGCGATCGGCGCTGACCGTTGCGGCCCATTTCCACGGAAACGATATCTCCCGGTCGTGTGGTCGCGATCTCATTCATCCCTGCATGACCGTCACCCACGGACTTACCGTTGATTGCGTAGATAATATCCCCCACTTGCAAGCCAGCTTTAGCCGCCGGGCCGCCGGGCATCAGTGCGCTGATGACCACGCCTTCGGTCTGCGGAGCGACCGATTTCACTTCCAGTCCAAGCCAGCCGCGTACCGGACGACCGTATTCAATAATGTCGCTCATGGTGCGCAGAGCGAGATCGACCGGTATTGCCAGGCCAATGCCGGTTGAGCCGCCGCTCTGGGTGTAAATGGCCGTATTGATGCCGATGAGCTGACCGCGGTGGTCCACTAGCGCGCCGCCGGAATTGCCGGGATTGATAGCCGCATCGGTCTGGATGAAGTTCTCGTAGCTGCTCAGCCCCAGGCCGTAGCGACCCTTGGCGCTGACAATGCCCTGTGACATGGATTGCCCAAAACCGTAGGGATTGCCGATGGCAAGTACGATATCGCCCACTCTTGTGGTGCGGTTGTCGCCCAGCGGGATAGGCTGGAGCTGGTCGAGTTCAATTTTCAACACCGCCAGATCGGTTTCCGGGTCGCCGCCAATCAGGCGGGCAATGGCTTGTCGGCCGTCTTGTAGTAACACCAGAATTTCGTCGGCGCCTTGTATCACGTGCAGATTGGTCAGCAGGTAGCCACGCTCAGATACAATCACACCCGAGCCGAGGCTGCGCTCAACCTTTTCGCGTTCAGCCGGATTTCCCCGGCGGAAAAAGTGCCGCAAGATTGGGTCGTCGAAAACCGTTGGGCGCTGCTCACGCACCAATTTACTGGTGTAAATGTTGACGACGGCGGGGGCCGCGCGGGTAAATGCCTCTGCGTAACCCGGTGCAGTGCTGGTGGTGGCTTGCGGTGCGGCAGGCGCCGATTTCTGTGCGACCAGAATTACCAGGCCGGTTATCAGCCCGGCAATCACCGGCCATAACAGCCAGCGTAACGATTGAGACATCCCTTTATCCTTGGCAGAGTTGGCCCCTCGGGCGGAGCATCGCGGTAGAATGCGATCAGCGCCGCCGTTTATAAAGCGGGAGGCCTCTATTGTGTCACAGTTGTCAGGGAAACGAAGTATGGGTGTTGCGCTCTCGGAGCTGGTTGCGGCTGCCAATGCATTGCTTGAGCCGGAAAACTTTCAGGATTATTGTCCTAACGGATTGCAGGTCGAGGGCAAACCTCAGGTCAAGCGCCTGGTCAGCGGCGTGACGGCGTCCCAGCGTCTGCTGGACGCGGCCGTGGCCCGGGAAGCCGATGCCATTTTTGTCCATCACGGCTATTTCTGGCGCGGTGAGGAGCCGGTGTTAACGGGTATGAAAGGTCGCCGAATACGTACGCTCATCCAGAACGACATCAGCCTTCTTGCCTACCATTTGCCGTTGGATGCGCACCCGACGCTGGGCAACAATGCCCAGCTTGCAGCGAAGTTGGGCTTGCAGGTGCGCGGTGGATTGCAGCCGGGCAGTGCTCACCCGGTGGGTAACCATGGTGAATTGCCGGGTCAGCAAAGTGCGCAGGCGTTTGCAGCGCATGTTGCCGCTGTGCTGGGTCGCGACGTGTTGTTGGAGGCTGTGGGGGGGCGTCCTGTGAGGCGGGTTGCCTGGTGTACTGGCGGAGCGCAGGGCTATCTGGCGCAGGCAGCGGCCTTGGGTGTGGACTGCTACCTGACCGGTGAGGTGTCAGAGCAGACCATTCATGAGGCACGGGAGCTGGGCATTCATTTTATTGCCGCAGGGCACCATGCGACTGAGCGCTACGGCGCCGGCGCGGTGGCCGGTCACCTTGCCGAGCGCTTTGGTATTGAGCACGAGTTTATCGATATTGATAACCCGGCCTGAAGGCCGCTTACAGGCCGCTGGGAGCGGTTACCGTTTCTTCTGATTTTTTGTTGGATTTGTCCAATCCATAAGATTCGTCCAGCGCACCTTTGTAGCCGGGTGAGCGCGGCGCGTAGTCCAGTGGCTGTTCGGCTGGGCGCGCCAGTGGTTCGCCCTGGATGACCGGGCGGTCCTCGGGTAGCGACTGCAGCGGGCTGATGCCGTGGCTGGTGAGTTCGCCGGCACTTTTGGCGAGATGGTTGTGTACGTCGCGATAGCTTTCGGTCATCTGGTTCAGCAGTTCAGCAGTTTGATTGAAATGCTGGTTTACCTGCTCCTGATAATCCTGTTGTTGGCGTTGCAGCTTCTGAATATGAGATTCCAGTGCCTTGCGGCTCTGGTGGGAGGGTGACAGCTTGTTCACCAGCCAGGCGCCAGCGGCGAGGCCTGCAATCAGGGCCAGAAAAGCGATCAGGGCTACAGTCTGGGTTTCGTACACAGCTTACTCCACTTGCGGATATCTATGGTCGCAGTATAACGGCTGGCGAAGATGGCGGCAGTAGTCAGGCGACAAAAATTGCGAAATGGGCCGGCTATCGTTAAAGTTGCGCCCTCTTTGGCGATCGCATGTGTGAGAATCTGACATGCCTACACCCCTGGAGCGTTATCAAGCCGATCTTCAGCGGCCGGATTTTACGCCCGATACAGCACAGCAGCAGGCTGTAGAAAGCCTGCAGCGCCTCTATGATGAGTTAGTGGAGCTGGAGCAGACTCAGCGCGCTGCCAGTCTGGTGCAGCGCCTGCTCGGCCGGTTTATCGGTGAGGAGCGCGAGCCCGTAAAGGGGCTTTATTTCTGGGGTGGCGTTGGTCGCGGCAAAACGTATCTGATGGACACCTTTTATGAGTGCCTGCCGTTTGAGCGCAAAATGCGGGCGCACTTCCATCGCTTCATGCGGCGTATCCACGGTGACCTCAAGGAGCTCGCCGGGGAGAAAAACCCGCTGGTAGTGATTGCGGAGCGCATTTCGCGTGAAGCGCGGGTGATTTGTTTTGACGAATTTTTTGTCTCTGATATCACCGATGCCATGATTCTGGCGGGCTTGTTTGAAGAGCTCTTTGCGCGCGGTGTCGTGCTGGTAGCGACGTCAAATATCGTCCCCGAAGAGCTTTACAAGGATGGTCTGCAGCGGGCGCGTTTTCTGCCGGCAATCGACCTGATCAAGGCGAATACGAAGGTGATCAATGTGGATGGTGGTGTAGACTACCGTTTGCGAACGCTGGAGCAGGCGGAGCTTTATCATTCGCCTCTGGATGCGCAGGCCGATATCGGCTTGGAGGATTCCTTCCGCAAGTTGTCGCCTGAGCCGGGGCTGGCCAATGTGGCGCTTGATGTCGAAGGGCGGCCTATCACTGCCCGTTACGTGGCGGACGATGTTGTCTGGTTTGACTTTAAGGCGTTGTGTGACGGCCCGCGGAGTCAAAACGACTATATTGAGCTGGCGCGGATATACCACGCGGTGTTGGTCAGTGATATTCCGCAGATGAGCAGCAAGAATGACGACCAGGCCCGGCGCTTTATAAATATGGTCGATGAGTTTTACGACCGGCACGTCAAGCTGGTATTGTCGGCGGCTGTGCCGTTGGAACAGTTATATGCTGGCGGACGCTTGGATTTTGAGTTTCAGCGCACGGTCAGTCGGCTGTTGGAAATGCAGTCTCACGACTATTTGGCGCGCGAGCACAGGCCGTGAAAATCGTTTGAACTAGGCGATTAAATGCTTGAAATGGCAGGGGCGGTTCTGTAGTATTCGCGCTCTTTCTTACGTACGAGCCTTTGGGGCAGGATTGATGAAAACCTATAGTGCAAACCCTGACGCTGTGAAGCGTGACTGGTATGTGGTTGATGCCGAAGGAAAAACTTTGGGGCGTCTGGCCAGCGAAATCGCACATCGCCTGCGTGGCAAACACAAGCCAGAATACACACCGCACGTTGACACCGGTGATTACATCGTTGTGGTCAATTGTGAAAAGGTGGCGGTTACCGGTAATAAATCTACCGACAAGATGTATCATCACCACAGCGGTTACCCGGGTGGCTTGAAGTCTTTCAGCTTTGAGAAGCTGATCGAGCGTGCCCCTGAGCGTGTTCTGCAGCGCGCCGTTAAAGGCATGCTGCCGCGTAACCCGCTGGGTCGTGCCAGGTTCAAGAAACTGAAAGTGTACGCTGGTGATGCACATCCTCACGCAGCGCAACAGCCGCAAGAACTCAAGATCTAATCGGACACTAAGCCTATGTCAGCTACGCAATACTACGGAACCGGTCGTCGCAAAACTTCCACGGCTCGCGTTTTCCTGTCTCAGGGAACCGGCGCGATCACAGTAAACAAGCGCCCTCTGGATCAATACTTTGGTCGTGAAGTTGCGCGCATGATTGTGCGTCAGCCGCTTGAGCTGGTTGAAATGACTGAGAAGTTTGATATCAACGTCACTGTTGCCGGTGGCGGCAGTTTCGGTCAGGCCGGTGCAATCCGTCACGGTATTACCCGTGCGCTGATGGACTACGATGAGAATCTTCGCAGCCCGCTGCGCAAAGCTGGCTATGTAACTCGCGATGCGCGTGAAGTGGAGCGGAAAAAGGTTGGTCTGCGCAAGGCGCGCAAGAAGCCTCAGTTCTCCAAGCGTTAATCGCACGGCAGATTTATCGGGAGAGGCCTTCTCTCCGGTGTCTTTCAAGCGCCCTGTGGAGCTATTTCGCAGGGCGTTTTTTTTGCGCCTTGCCGCGCTGCAGACGCCGGGTGGAGGGAGATTCGCCTTGTCACTCGGGGGCAATTTCTTTACTATTTGCCCCCATTTGAATTCTGACTCAGGTTTGCCTTTCCCATCCCTGAATCATCCTGGACTTTTCTGAGTAATGGGGGAAACGTCATGAGTAATGACGGAGTAAATACGGGGCGCCGACGCTTCCTGACCGCCGCTACATCGGTAGTGGGCGCGGCAGGCGTTGTTGGCGTTGCAGTTCCGTTTGTGGGTTCCTGGAATCCCAGCGCCAAGGCCGAGGCGGCCGGTGCGCCCGTTAAGGTTGATATCAGTAAGCTTGAACCTGGGCAGATGGTCGTCAAGGAATGGCGTGGTAAACCTGTCTATGTGATGCGCCGTACTGATGAGCAGGTGGCAGGTCTCGACAAGGTTGATGATTTGCTCAAAGATCCGCAATCGGCGAATCCCGCTCAGCAACCTGCTTATGTTGACCCGCAGGCGCGTTCAATCAAGCCAGAGATTCTGGTGCTGGTCGGTCTTTGTACCCACCTGGGCTGTGCGCCCAAAAAACGTTTTGAAGTTGGCGCTGCCGACCTTGGTGGCGATGCTTGGCAGGGCGGCTTTTTCTGCCCCTGTCACGGTTCCAAGTTTGACCTCGCTGGTCGCGTCTATAAGGGTGTTCCCGCCTCTGACAACCTGGTGGTGCCGCCCTACAGCTATGAAAGCGACAACGTATTGGTTATCGGCGTAGATCAGGAGGCGGCGTAAATGATTAACATGCTTATTGGTCTGCGTGACTGGGTTGACGATCGCCTGCCGATCATGCGTGCCTGGAACACCCATATGGGTCAGTACTACGCACCAAAAAACTTCAACTTCTGGTATTTCTTTGGTGTGTTGTCGCTGTTGGTGCTCGTTAACCAGCTGCTGACTGGCATCTGGCTCACCATGAGCTATACCCCCTCATCAGAAGAAGCCTTCCGCTCGGTCGAATACATCATGCGTGATGTCGACTTCGGCTGGATCATTCGTTACATGCACTCGACAGGCGCATCTGCGTTCTTCGTGGTGGTGTATCTGCACATGTTCCGCGGTCTGCTCTACGGCTCTTACAAGAAGCCGCGCGAGTTGGTGTGGGTGTTCGGTATGCTCATCTTCGTGGTACTGATGGCAGAAGCCTTCGTGGGGTATGTATTGCCCTGGGGGCAGATGTCTTACTGGGGTGCCCAGGTCATTATCTCGCTGTTTGGTGCAATTCCAGTGGTGGGTGAAGATATCGTACAGTGGGTGCGCGGTGACTACCTGATCTCTGGTATCACGCTGAATCGCTTCTTCGCTCTGCATGTGGTGGCCCTGCCGATCGTACTGCTGGCGCTGGTGGTATTGCACTTGCTGGCTCTGCACGAAGTGGGTTCCAACAACCCGGACGGCGTTGAGATCAAGAAGAACAAGGATTCCAATGGCAAGCCATTAGACGGTGTTGCTTTCCACCCGTACTACACGGTCCATGACCTGCAGGCGGTTGCGGTCTTCCTGTTCATCTTCTGCTCGATCATTTTCTTTATGCCGGAAATGGGTGGATTCTTTATTGAGTACGCCAACTTCGAGATTGCCAACAGCTTGAAGACCCCTGAGCACATTGCGCCAGTTTGGTACTTCACGCCGTTCTACTCCGTACTGCGCGCCGTTCCAGACAAGTTGCTGGGCTTTATCGCCTTTGCGGCGTCGGTGGCCATTCTGTTTGTGCTGCCCTGGCTCGATCGCAGCCCGGTGAAATCGATTCGCTACAAGGGTATGTTCAGTAAAGTGGCGCTGGTGTTGTTTGCGTCTTCTTTCATCATCCTGGGTTACCTGGGTGTGAAGGCGCCGACTGAAGGGCGCACACTGCTGGCGCAAATCTGTTCGGTGATCTACTTCCTGTTTTTCCTGGGTATGCCGATCTGGACGAGCATTGAAAAGACCAAGCCTGTGCCAGAGCGCGTTACCATGAATGGCGGTATGGGTTTCTGGCGATCTGTTGGTGCCTTTATCCTGATCATGGGGCTGGCGATCATCCCGATCAAAGCTGTAGGCGCCGAAAGCGCTTACGATTGTGGAACCATCCCCTGTGATCAGGTTGAGTTTGATGTAACCGATAAAGCGTCACTGCAAAGTGGCGCGCAGGTATACATGAACTACTGCATGGGGTGTCACGGTCTGCAGTATGCCCGTTACAAGCGCACCGCTGACGATCTGGGTATCCCGGTTGAAATGTTTGAAAACAACCTGAAGTTCAGTTCAGGTCACCTGATTGGTGATTTGATGGCAACGGCAATGTCGGAGGCTGACGGCAAGCAGTTTTTTGGCGCAGCGCCGCCCGATCTGACGCTGGTGGCGCGCTCGCGTAACCCGCAGTGGTTGTACACTTACCTGCGTAATTTCTATGAAGATGACAGCCGCCCCTATGGTGTGAACAACCGCGTATTCCCGGACGTGGGTATGCCGCATGTGCTGGAAAGCCTGCAAGGTTTGCAAACCTGTGCGCCTGGGCCAGTTAAAGACGACAATGGCGGTATTCTGCGCGACAAGCTCACCGGTGAGGATGTGCTGTTTGATGCCCAAGGCAATGCACTGAATCCCTGTGGCAGTTATACGCTGGTGCAGGAGGGGCAATTGACCCCGGCTGAGTTTGATAAAGCGGTATATGACCTGGTGAATTTCCTGGAGTATATCGGTGAGCCCATGCAAGCAGAGCGCAAGCATCTGGGTGTATATGTGTTACTCTTTATCGCACTGTTTTTTGTGTTCGCCTTCCTGCTGAACCGCGAATACTGGAAAGACGTGCACTGATTGCACGACGAATGTTGGCGACCGCTTAAGCGGTCGTCGCTGATGCTTTAATTTTTGTAATTGAGGAACGATAAATGGGGATTGTCGCCAAGCGATCAACCATGACTTTTTTTTCTGACCCGAGCAGCCACTACAGCCATCGGGTGCGCATCGTTCTGTGTGAAAAAGGGGTGACCGTCGACGTCGTTCAGGTCGACCCAGGCAATCTCCCCCAGGAAATTGCCGACATCAACCCCTACAACAGCCTGCCGACATTGGTAGACCGTGACCTGGCGCTCTATGAGTCCAAGGTTATGATGGAGTACCTGGATGAGCGCTTTCCTCATCCGCCCTTGCTGCCGGTTTATCCCGTGGCGCGCGGAGAGAGCCGTCAGTACATCTACCGCATTGAACGTGACTGGTGCTCACTGGCAGATCAGATTCTTGCCGGTGGTCAGCAAAAGTCGCTGGATAAAGCACGCAAGGAACTCAAGGACAACCTGCTGGCCATATCGCCACTGTTTGCCGAGAAGCCCTTTTTCATGAGTGACGAGTTTACCTTGGTAGACTGCTGCCTGGCCTCGATTCTGTGGCGTTTGCCGCTGATGGGCATTGAGATCCCTAACACCAAGCAGACCAAACCGTTGCTGGCCTATATGGAGCGCTTGTTCGAGCGTCCGTCGTTCAAGGAAAGCCTGTCAGAGCAAGAGCGGGAAATGGCTGGCGCCAGCGCAGTTCAATAAGCTTGTCTGATATGTCTATGTCCTCCAGCCGCCCGTATATGATACGGGCGATCTATGAATGGATTCTGGATAATTCTTGTACGCCTTATCTGCTGGTTAATGCTCGCAGTGAAGGGGTGGTTGTGCCTCAGGCCTATGTCCAGGACGGACAGATCGTTCTGAATGTGTCTGAAACCGCCGTTGTCGATCTGCAGATCGACAGCGACTTCGTCAGCTTTGGCGGTCGTTTTGGCGGCGTTGCCCAGGACGTCTGGGTGCCGATAGATGCGGTATTAGCGATATACGCCCGTGAAAACGGTCAAGGTATGATGTTTGAAGCCGAGGATTCTCCTCCGCCCGGTGGCGATGATGGCGGCTCGACGGAATCCAATGATGCATCAGAGCCCAAGCGGCCCAGCCTGAAAGTCGTCAAGTAGTATAAGGTCGCCAAGTCGCGTGATGATCACCTGGCGCGCCTAGCCCTTGGTCATTATTGGCGGCGCGCAGGTGCCACTGATTCACAGATACTCAAATACCCTTACTACCCGTTGTACCCCGTTGGTCTGTCGAACCAGTTCGGTGGCGATTTCTGCTTCGCTTGCACTAACAATTCCTAGTAGGTAGACCACGCCGTTCTCGGTTACCACCTGAATCCGGCCGGAATCGATTTTGTCGCTCAGGGCGAGTTTGCTTTTGACCTTGGTGCTTAGCCAGGAATCGTTGCTGCGTGCTAGAAAGGATATCTTGCCCGTTACGACCAGCTCATTGTGAACTCGACGCACGCGTTTGATGTGGGCGGCGGTTTCGGCGGCCAGCTTGCGTGAAGCTTCGGTGGGTACCTGGCCAACAAGTAGCAAAATCCCGTTATAACTCACCGCGTCAACCCGGGCATTTTCCAGGTCCGGGTGGGCGGCGCGAATATTGACCAGGGCTTTGGTTTCTATGATCTGGTCGTCAATCGCGGCGCCTAACGTCCGCTCACCGGGCTTTTCCTTAATCGGTCCATCGCTTGTAGCACTGATAATCGAGCTGCAGCCGCTGCCCAGCGTGAGGGTAGATATTAGTAATATTTGCAGGGTTTTGTTGCGCACGTTATGCCTCAGCTCCAAAAAGTTGCAGGTCTATAAGCTCGCACAGACAGTTTATGGCGAGAATATGTAACTCTGTTATGCGTGCCCGGTTATCGTGGGGTATGCAGATTTCGATGTCGTGGGTTGTCAGCAGGGCGTTCGCCTCATTGCCCTCGCTGTTGCACAGGGCAATCACCGTCATCTCCCGTTCGTGGGCTGCCTGCACGGCTTTCACTACGGCGGCTGAGCCGTTGCCCTGATAGCACACGAACGCGATGTCGCCGGGTTGCCCCAGTGCGAGAATCTGGCGGGAGTAGGTTTCCCCGTAAGCGGCGTCGCCGGTGATACCACCGATGGTGATTGCGTCGCTGGCGAGATTGATCGCCGGTAGGGCAGGGCGTTCGTACTGGAAGCGATTCAGTAGATTGCTGGCGAGGTAGTGAGCCTGCAGGGCGTTACTGGCGTCGCCACAGCAGAAGACTTTACCTTCTTGAAGCATACAGCCGACCATTGTTTCGGCGGCTTCTGTAATGCTGTCTGTAGTCGCTTCGATACAGCGCATGGAGGCGTCAATATGACGGTGAAAAATGTCGGCTACGTGTTCAGAAAGCATCGGGGTAAATATCCGTCGCGGTGAAAGCGGCTTTATACCAAGTATATTCCAGCTGGCTATTGTCGAGTGTTATAGCCAGCACGTCAAAGCGGCAGGGTTTTGTTTGTGCATCCGGGTTGGCGGTGAGGTAAAACTGCGCCGTTTTAAGCAGACGCTGTTGCTTGCGGCGGTCTACCGACATCGCAGCACCACCGTAGTGTTGATGCCTGCGGAAACGGACTTCGAAAAAGACAAGCTCCTGCCGATGATAGCCAATAAGGTCAATTTCGCCGAAGCGGCTGCGAAAATTGCGGCTGATAATCCGGACTTTCCGGGCCATCAGCCATTGTGCGGCCTGCTGTTCCAGGTGTTTGCCGGTCTGCGTAGGGCTGCTTGCCTTGAAGAGGCTTGGGCGTTTGATCATGGATATCCTTATCCAGTGTGCTGTCCGTTAGCGGTATGTTCTTGGCCAGGCCGTCTTCAAAAACGGCTAAGAGGAGCTGGCGTTCCACCTGTCCGGCATTGTTGAGCTGCAGGCTGCCTGTTGCCCCGTAGACTTTGCTGCTGTCGAGCTGCGCCATTTGCTGCAAGCGGGGATAGAGTCGGTAGGCGTCGACACCCAGCGCATACATGCGCTGGTAGTGTCGGCTGTGAGGCAGCTCTTTAAGAATCGCTTTCTTTTCGGCTGTTTCGTTGTTCAGCGACCAGGGCGAATCGACGAACTTTACGCCGTCGATATCACGGTCTCTGGACGGTGAAGGGATGCCGTTGTAAATATGGGAGGTCGCGTAGACCGGAATGTCCCCCGCATAGTGGAAGGCGAGCAGAGGTTTGATGGCGTAGGCTTCCTGTGGCCGCGCCACGAGGAAGATGAAGTCAAGATCACTGCGGCGGCGCGGTTGAAATTCGATGTTATTGCCGATTAACCAGGTCAGCTTTTGGGCGCGCTTTTCGCTGCGATCCAGCTGCATGGCGTCCTTGATAATCTGGGAGTAGTTGTTGGCTTTGGCGTTGAAGGCTGCCTGAGCAATAACCCGTCCGCCCTGCGCTTGCCATTCGGCACTGAAGGCCTGAGCGACGTTAAGCCCCCACTCGCTGTCGGGGGTGAGAATCATCGCGCGCTGAAAACCTTCACTGGTGGCGATTCGGGCAACCTGAATGGCTTCGTCCTCGGGAGCGAGGGCAAATTGATAAAAGTTGTTGGCTCCCTGATCGTCGGCCACCCGGTTGAGTGCTAAAACGGGAACCTCGAAGTGCTGCACCTGAGTGCGCAGGGCATCGACAACCTCTTTGCGCAGCGGGCCGATGACCAGCTGGGCACCATCCTGTACAGCCTGCTGATACAAAAGGTGTATCTGGTCGCCGTCGGCACAATCGTAGGCTTTGATATTGGGTGTCGGGTTGCCGCGCGAACGGGTTTGATAGTAGGTGGCCATGAAACCGTCGCGAATGGCTTTCCCTAGCGGCGCCAGTTGCCCGGAAAAGGGTAGGATCAGGGCTATCTGCTGGGGTTTTTCTGCGGCCATATCGCTGAGGTTGGCGAGCCCGCCAGGCAGCGCACCGGCGGCTGGGTGATTTGGCCAGCGTCGCAACCACGCGTTGAGTTGTCGTACCTGGGTGTCGATGTCGCCCTGATTGTCCTTGGCGATGGAGGCGAGTTCCACCCAGCCGAGGAAATCCCTGTTGCTGGCGTTCTGGTGGCTTTCGAGGAGCTCGCGGGTTGGCACGTAACTCAGTGAATGCCAGATGCCCTCGCGGTTGACTGCCTGCTGCTCTTCCGTCAACAGTGCATCAATGTATATGCGCTCCTGTGCCGCCGCCAGGTGCATGCCTTCCATCGCATAGAGCGACGCACGCAGCTGGCTTACCTGAAGCTGGCGGGGCAGATCTGACAGCAATACCATATCCTGCAGTTTTGGTTCGTTTAGGATTGACAGGGCTTCCTGGAATTTTCCCTGGTTGCGCAGGATGCGGGCGTAAAGGGACGCGTACTGAACCCGCAATTCTGCTGGCAGTACAGAGGCATCGATCGTCGCCAGGAGTTCTTCTGCTAGCGGTAATTGCAGCTCTCTTAGCAGCAGTTCCGCAGCTTTGAGCTGGTAATCCTGTTTCTGCGGTATCTCGTCGGTCGCTGCGGCACGCTCCAGCCACAGATTTACCTGTTCCCGTGGGCTGAGGTCTGCGGGGATGCTGGCGTCGACCTGGCGTTTGGGTTTGGCGGTGTCGGTCGTTGGTGCGCCGCTACAGGCTGCGAGCAGTAGCACCAGAACAAGGGCTGTGAGTCGATTAATGCTTGTCATGTCTTTTATGTCGCTGTTAGTCTGCCTGCGCAAATTTTTTCCCGCGCAAGTCTGGAGAGCAGGATGGCGGCGCCCGTGCTTTATATTGTGCCAACGCCCATTGGCAATCGACTGGATATGGTACCGCGAGCGGTGGACGTCCTACAATCGGTAGCCTTGATTGCGGCCGAAGATATGCGTCACAGCAAGCCCCTGCTCACACATTTCGATATTGATGTACCGATGCTTCCCTACCACGACCATAGCGACGAGCGGGTTGTGAGCCGGATTCTCTCTGTGCTTGGAGGTGGCGAAAGCGTGGCGTTGATCTCGGACGCCGGTACTCCCCTAATTTCTGATCCGGGTTACCGTATTGTTGATGCAGCGCACCGGGAAGGCTATTCGGTTGTGCCGGTGCCTGGCGCCTGTGCGGCTATCGCTGCGCTGAGTGCAGGGGGGTTGCCTTCAGATCGCTTCTGCTTTGAGGGGTTTCTTTCCTCAAAAGCTCAGGCGCGGCTGCAGCAGCTCCAGAGCTTGCAAGATGAGACCCGCACATTGATCTTTTATGAGGCTCCTCATCGCGTGCTGGACTCTGTCCGCGCCATGGCTGAGGTGTTTGGTGCTGAGCGAATGGCTGTGCTGGCCCGGGAACTGACCAAGATGCATGAAACCATTCGTCGGGCGCCGTTGGCTGAGTTGGCCGATTGGATAGCCGCTGATGCCAACCAGCAGCGGGGAGAATGCGTGGTGCTGGTGCAGGGTGCACCCGCCCAAGAGCAGGCGTTGGATGCTGAGGCTGCCCGAGTGCTGCAGATTCTGATGGCAGACTTACCGCTAAAACAGGCGGCCCAACTGGCTGCCAAAATCACCGGCTTGAAAAAGAATCTTCTCTATCAGGCCGGCCTTTCTCTTCAGTCAGACTGAGCACCGCGCAGCGGCATACCGGCCGCGCGATAGATTGAATCGATAAAGGTCATGTTTTCCAGGGCGTCGGACAGGTCGCTCTGGGTCTCCCCTGAGGCAATGCGTTCGGCAAACCGTTTAAGTTGTCCCGTGTAGCTGGCAGCACCGCTTACCTTTTCACGGGTGGTTTTTCCGTCGATGGTGGTTTTCAGTTGGTGATATATCTGCGGGGCTACGGGGTTGAGAACATATAGCTCACCCTTGCTGCCGCGGACCTTGGCACTTATGCGAAACAGGCGCCGAGACAGAAGGGAGTTTTCGATGACACCGGTGGTGCCGTTACCCCATTCAAACTCTACCCGCATGGCGCGGTCGACATTTTCGCGCAGCAGTTTCGCTTCGGCGCGCACAACCTTGGGCAGTACTTTTAGCGCTGGATCATCACTGGCGCTGGCCAGCAGACGGGCGATATTGCAGGTATAGGCTCCGACATCCATGGTGGCGCCGCCGCCCAGGGCATAGTTGAAACGTATGTCGTTAAGCATTGGCAGGGGAAAGCACATACCAACGTCAATGTGCTCAATACGACCTAAAGCTTTCACACGTTCGCACATTCGTTCTGCGAGCGGGTGGTAGCGATAGTGAAAGGCTTCCATCAGTACGCGTTGGTTGCGGTGTGCAGCGGCGGTCATTTGCCTGACTTCGTCGGCATTGCTGGCAATGGGTTTTTCGCACAGCACGTGCTTGCCGGCGTCCAACGCCCGAATTGTCCATTGGCAGTGCAGGGCATTGGGCAGCGGGTTGTAGATAGCGTCGATAGCCGGATCGTCAAGTAGCGCCTCGTAGGTTTCGTGGACCACTGCTATGCCATGTTTCTTTGCGTACTGGCGAGCGCGCTCTGGATCGCGGGCGGCAATGGCGTGCACCTTGATATGGGGTAGCGATTTAGCAGGTTGGATAAGGCCGAAGTAACCAATGCGGGCGGCGCCCAGCATGCCAATATTAAGCGTGGTGGTTGCGTTTTGCGCGGTGTTGGTGACCATGATGAGCCTCTTGAAATATTGTTATGCGGCCTAGCATAGAGGGCTTGCGCTCAAACTGGATACTGTATATTCTTACACCTGAGTCGGTCGGGCAGTCGCCGCCTGTTTTACGCAGGGGGAGGAAAGTCCGGGCTCCATAGGGCAGAGTGCCAGGTAACTCCTGGGGGGCGAGAGCCTACGGAAAGTGCAACAGAAAGGATACCGCCAGACTGCTTCCCGGTAGTCTGGTAAGGGTGAAAAGGTGCGGTAAGAGCGCACCGCGCGGCTGGTAACAGGCGTGGCGATGGTAAACCCCGCTCGGAGCAAGGCCAAATAGGAATCCATCGCTGCGGCCCGCAGTGGATTCGGGTAGGCTGCTTGAAGTCAGTGGTGACACTGACTCTAGATGAATGACTGTCCTCGACAGAACCCGGCTTACAGACCGACTCATTTTTATTTCCCGTCAGTAACTCCCCATTACCGCTCTCAGCAGGGCGGCTACGCCTATTCTTAAGACTTTACCTTAAGTGTCTCGCGCATCGGCTTGATTTTGGTCGAGAATGAGGTGGGGCTGCTTTGCAAGATGTAAACCGTTACCTGCATTTTTACCGCAACTTCTTGAGAAATAAAAGCATTTTCCCTCCGTTTAGCTTGACACTCCTCTCGCGTCGTCCCTATAGTGTGCAAAAGTGGTAAAAAGTGGATTTTAGTGGGAATAAGTGGTTAATAACTCCATAGGAGTGGGGAAACGTGTTCACCGGCAGCAACAATGTCACGATGGATTCAAAGGGGCGTCTGGCCATTCCGGCCAAGATTCGTGACGCCCTTGTGGAATCCTGTGGCGGCCGCATTGTGGTGACCGCACATACCGAAGATCGCTGTGTCCTGGTTTATCCCGAGCAGGAATGGGCTGAGCTCAAAGAAAAAATTGCTGCGCTTCCGAATATGAACGCCAAAGCCAGACGAATTCAGCGTCTGGTGCTCGGGTATGCCCAGCCTCTGGAGCTTGACGGCAATGGCCGAGTGCTGTTGCCGCAAACCTTGCGCGATTACGCGCAGCTTGAAAAGAAACTGATGTTGGTTGGGCAGAACAACAAACTGGAATTATGGAGTGAGGCGCTCTGGAACAGTTGGGTAGATGAAGATGATCCAGAGGGTGATGTACCTGATGCCGTTAACGCCCTGTCATTGTAGGTTGGGGCGATGAGCGAGCATGTGACCGTATTGCTAAAAGAGGCCGTGGAGGCTTTGGTGAGCGACAGTGCGGGTTTCTACATTGATGGAACATTTGGTCGCGGCGGGCACAGTCAGGCAATCCTTGGTGTGCTCGGTGAGGGTGGCAGGTTACTTGCTATCGACAAAGACCCCGCCGCCATAGCGGCGGGGCAGACACTGCAGGCGGCCGATGGTCGCCTGCTTTTGTATCGGGGTTCCTTCGCTGAACTGGACCATGCGCTTGCCGATCACGGGGTGACCGCGGCAGATGGCATTTTGCTGGACCTTGGCGTGTCTTCGCCGCAGTTGGACGATGCCGAGCGCGGCTTCAGTTTCAGCCGCGATGGCGACCTGGATATGCGGATGAACCCTGATGCGGGCCAGAGTGCCGCTCAGTGGTTGGCCGGGGTAGAAAAGGCGGAATTGGTACGCGTTCTGAAGGAATACGGTGAAGAGCGCTTTGCCAAACGTATTGCCGGGGCCATTGTTGCCGCGCGCGAAGAGCATCCAATTACACGCACTTTGCAATTGGCGAAAATCGTTACTGAGGCCAATCCCGCGTGGGAAAAACATAAACACCCGGCAACCCGAGCCTTTCAGGCTATTCGGATCGCCGTTAATGATGAATTGCGCGACCTGGAAGTCGCACTAAGCAAGGCGGTGGATTGCCTAGCGCCCGGAGGGCGGTTAGTGGTCATCAGTTTTCACTCGCTGGAAGACCGCATGGTCAAACAGTTTATGCGACGAGAAAGCCGGGGTGATGAGCCGCCTTCCTACATTCCGGTGCAGGACAGTGCGATTAGCAATCGCCGGTTAAAGCTCTTGGGCAAGGCGATCAAGCCGGGGGCTGACGAGTTGGCGCAGAATCCACGCGCGCGCAGTGCCGTTATGCGCGTGGCGGAAAAACGATAGTAATTACTCAAAAGGGGTTGCGAGTGGCTAAACAGGGGTTTGTTGCGGGGCTGATAATGCTGATCGTTTTGTCAGCACTGTCTGTCGTGTACAGCTCCCATCAGTCGCGCCAACTGTTTAATGAATGGCAGTTATTGCAAAAAGAAGCCTACCGGCTAGATGAAGATTGGGGGCGCCTGCTGCTCGAGCACAGTACCTGGGCAGCCCACGACCGAGTTGAACGATTGGCCAGTGAGCGTTTGATGATGACGCCACCGGTAAATGAAGCACTGCAGTTGGTGAAAGTGAATGCCAAAGAGGACTAAGCAAACAGTACAGCTTGTTCCCATCTGGCGCTTTATGGTGATGGCGCTGGGTTTGCTGTCGCTTGCGATTTTATTGGTGTGGCGAACCCTGAATCTGCAGATTCTGGATGCCGATCGAGGTCGTGAGTTTTTGCAGGGGCAGGGTAACGCCCGAACCATCCGCAGCGAAAGTATTCCTGCACATCGCGGCATGATCGTTGATCGCCACGGTGAGCCGCTAGCGGTAAGTACTCCGGTGGCCTCAATCTGGGCAGACCCAAAGGAATTGATCCAGGCAATGGGGCGAGTGCCAGAGCTGGCGCGTTTGCTTGAGTTGGATTCGGCTTCTCTCAATAAGAAAATCAGCAGCCTATCGTCGCGCCGTTTTGTCTATTTGCGGCGACATATGTCACCGGCTGCTGCTGAACGTGTATTGTCGGCTTCAATTCCCGGCGTTTACATGCAGCGCGAATACCGTCGTTACTATCCAGCTGGCGAAGTGGTCTCCCATCTAGTGGGCTTTACCAACATCGACGATGAGGGGCAGGAAGGGCTGGAGCTCGCGTACAACGATTGGTTGCGGGGCACACCGGGCAGCAAGCGCGTTCTCAAAGATTTATACGGCAATTTCGTGCGTGATCTGGATGAAGGAAAACCAGCGCAGCCGGGTAACGATTTGCAACTGACCATCGATCTTCGGCTGCAGTATCTTGCATACAAGGAATTGAAGGCAGCATTGCAACGCAGCCGCGCCAAAGCGGGAACGTTGGTCATGCTCGACAGCGACAGCGGTGAAGTACTGGCGATGGTCAATCAGCCGGGCTTTAACCCCAATAACCGCATTGAAATGAAACTTGCTGCCATGCGCAATCGCGCCATGACTGACATGTTTGAGCCTGGCTCAACGGTTAAGCCTTTTACGGTTGTGGCGGCACTTGAAAGTGGTAAATTCTCAGCCGATTCGGTGATTGATACCAACCCCGGACATATACGTATTGGCTCAAAAACACTGGTTGATCCGGTTAACTACGGTACTTTGAGTCTGGAGCAGATGCTTAAAAAATCCAGTCAGGTGGGTATCAGCAAATTGTCGCTGGCGTTGAACGAACAGTGGGTCTGGGATGTGTTTCAGCGCATTGGGTTGGGGCGTTCTACAGGCACGGGCTTTCCCGGAGAAAGCAATGGCATTCTTCCCAATCATCCAAAATGGCTGCCGATCGAACGAGCAAACTTTGCGTTCGGCTACGGATTGTCTGTTACGACTTTGCAGCTCGCTCAAGCCTACGGCGTGCTTGCCAGTGGCGGTGTGTTGCGTCCGGTCAGCCTGATTCAGCAGGGGCGCAAGGGTGGTGAGCAGCGGGTAATGAATGAGGAGATTGCACGTTCCGTAACTCAGATGCTCGAGTCGGTTATTCGTCCTGGGGGCACAGGAACGCGCGCCCATATCGATGCCTATCGTGTGGCTGGCAAGACCGGCACGGTGCATAAGATCGTTGACGGCGGCTACGCGGATGATCGCTACCTGTCATTGTTTGTTGGTATGGCGCCGGCTTCTCGGCCGCGAGTGGTGACGGTCGTGACGATTGATGAGCCCGGCAGTGGTCGCTACTACGGCGGCGAAGCCGCAGCACCCGTATTTTCTCGAGTTACCGGAGAGGCAATGCGTCTGTTGAATATAGCGCCGGACGCGGTTGACGAAGTGATTGCAGATAAAGCGGCAAAAAAGAAACCGGGTTCAGCGTGAAATGGAAGCACTGATGGGGCAGACAACGACGGTTCTAGGCGATTTGCTTGACGCGGTTAGCGCGGATCAGGCTGCGATCCCGGTTACCGGCCTAGCGCTGGACAGCCGACGTGTTCAGCCTGGCGATGTGTTTGTTGCTCTAGCCGGCCACAAACTCGACGGTCGCGATTTTATCGATAAAGCAGTGTCGAAAGGAGCGGCGGCGATCATTGCCGAGGCGCCCTGTGATGCGACGCGCTGGTCCTTACCGGTTATCCCGGTGGCGGATCTATCCGAAAAAGTCAGCGACATCGCCGGCCGTTTTTATGCCAACCCTTCGCAGTCGATGCGTGTTATTGGGGTCACAGGTACCAATGGGAAATCAAGCGTTACCCACTACATCGCTCAGGTGCTGGAAAGCATGGGTAAACCGTGTGGCGTTATCGGTACCCTCGGTGCTGGCCGCGTTGGGCAGTTGCAGGGCGCGAGCAATACCACGCCGGATGCGATCAGCACCCAGAGCACACTTGCCCAGTGGCGTGATGCGGGTGCGCAGTGGGCGGCGATGGAAGTTTCATCTCATGGCTTGGTGCAGCACCGGGTAGCAGCCATTCAGTTCAGCACGGCAGTATTCACCAACCTGACTCAGGATCACCTTGATTACCACGGCACCATGGAGGCTTATGGTGAGGCTAAATCCCGTCTGTTTGCCCTACCCGGACTAAAAAATGCCGTACTGAATCGCGATGATAGTTTCAGTAAGCGGTTGCGCGAGCGAATTCCCACAAGCGTTAATGTTGTCAGTTTCGGGCTGGGCGGAAGCGCGGATATACGGGCGTTAGACATCCGTTATCACAGTAAAGGCATTGAGGCGCGTATTGTGACACCGTGGGGGGAGTTCACATTGAACTCGGGCTTATGCGGTGTAGTCAACCTGAAAAATATTCTGGCTGTCGTTGCCGTCCTCGGCTGTGAAGGCATCTCTTTAAAGGCTATCGCCGCGGGCGTTTCCAGCTTGCAAGCCGTGCCCGGTCGTCTGGAGAGGCTGCCGCCGGTAGATAGCGTACAAGTAGTAATTGACTACGCGCATACACCGGATGCACTGGAGCAGGTGCTCTGGAGTTTGCGGCCCCATTGTAGCGGCAAACTTTGGTGTGTGTTTGGTTGCGGCGGTGACCGTGATCGCAGTAAGCGTCCTTTGATGGCTGCCGTTGCTGAGCAGTTAGCCGATCGCATCGTGATCACCAGCGACAATCCGCGCAGTGAATCTCCAGACACCATACTTTCCGATATCCGTGCCGGTTTGAGTCAGCCCCCGATTCTCCAAGATGCGGACAGAAAGCGGGCGATTGAGTTCGCTATTGCTTCAGCCCAGGCAGGTGACCTGGTGTTGATTGCAGGTAAAGGACACGAAGACTATCAGGAGTCAGCCGGACGGCGACTGCCGTTTAGTGATGTGCAGTGCGCGCGATTGGCCCTTACCCGGAGGCAGCGGACATGATGGCTCCATTGCCTTTACAGGAAATCGCTCACGCTATCGGTGCCGATGGGGTTTTTGACGGCACGGTGGAAAACGTTAGTACTGATTCGCGCAATATTGCTGCCGGTGATCTGTTTGTGGCTTTGCGAGGTGAGAATTTCGACGGCCACCAGTTTGTTAACGCAGTGGCGCAGCAGGGTGCGGTCGCAGCCGTTGTTGAGTCGCCGAGTGATATCGACCTGCCTCAGCTCTGTGTCAAAGACAGTCTGGTAGCGCTTGCCCAGATTGCCGCCTTGAACCGCCAGCGTTTTGTGCGTGCTGGTGGCCGGGTTGCCGCATTGACAGGGAGTTGTGGCAAGACCAGTTGTAAAGAAATTCTGGCGACGATTTTGCGACAGAAGGTTTCGGTACTTGCCACCAGAGGTAACCTGAATAACGAAATCGGCGTACCAAAAACGCTCCTTGAAATTGCCCCTGAGCACCAGCTTGCTGTTATTGAAATGGGGGCGGCCAAGCCGGGTGATATTCACTACCTGTGTCAGTACGCGCAACCTGAAGTCGCATTGATTACATTGGCGGCGCCGGCCCACCTTGAAGGCTTTGGCAGCATCGAGGCTGTCGCGAAGACCAAAGGTGAGATTTACACGGCATTACCGCCTCACGGAACCGCGGTTATTAACGCTGATGATCGCTTTGCGCAGCAATGGCAGGATTCCACCTCGGCGGGTCGGGTAGTGACAGTAAGCTTGTGCAGCACGACCGCCGATGTTTATGCATCTGCCATAAGAACCGGTGCAAAAGGTTGCGAATTTGTGTTGCATGCGCATGGTGAGCAGGCCGATGTTCATATGCCTCTACTCGGCGAAGCGATGGTAATGAATGCGCTACTTGCGAGTGCCGCGGCGATGAGCTTGGGGGCAACTATGGCGGACATCGCCGCTGGGCTGGCTGGTTTGTCCCCAGTGCCGGGTCGCCTTTATCCCTCGGCGCAACCCTGGGGTTTGTTGATTGATGATAGTTACAACGCGAATCCCGCGTCGGTAAAAGCAGCCATCGATGTGCTTTCTCAGTGTCAGGGTCGGAAAATACTCGTGCTCGGTGATATGGCAGAACTGGGTGCAGACAGCGATGCGCTGCACGATGAGGTTGGCCGCTATGCCGTGGAGTCCGGTATTGATCTGTTATTTACCTGCGGTGAGCACGCCAAGCACGCCACTGAAGCCGTGGTGCCGCATGGCTTGCATTTTCCAGATAGAGCGGCCTTGGCTGCTGCGCTGATAAATATAATTGAAAGTGGCGATGCGGTCTTGGTGAAGGGTTCCCGGTCTTCGGGAATGGATGATGTAGTGAAGACGGTTGCCAACTCTCAGGTAGCTGGGGGAATAACAACATGTTAATGCTATTGGCTGATTACCTGTCGCAACACGTCAGTGGTTTTGCGGTATTTCAGTACCTCACATTCCGCGGCATTCTCGGTGTGTTGACCGCGCTGGCGATATCGTTGCTGGTTGGGCCGATCATGATTCGGCGGCTGAATTATCACCAGATTGGTCAGGCCGTACGCAGCGACGGACCGGAAAGCCATTTCAGTAAATCAGGCACGCCCACCATGGGCGGTGCCTTGATTCTTGTGGCCATTGCTATCAGTACCTTGCTCTGGTCAGATCTGTCTAACCCATATGTGTGGACGGTACTGGGGGTAACGCTGATCTTTGGCGCGGTCGGCTGGGTTGACGACTATCGCAAGGTGATTGAACGCAATCCTCGTGGACTGCCAGCCCGCTGGAAATATTTCTGGCAATCGGTCGGCGGACTTGCGGCCGCACTTTACCTGTATACGCTGGCGTCGGAGCCGGCCCATACCCAGTTGTTCATTCCTTTCTTCAAGGATGTATCACTGGAGCTTGGCGCACTGTTTGTTGTGTTGACTTACTTTGTGATCGTCGGCTCCAGTAATGCAGTGAACCTGACAGACGGTTTGGACGGATTGGCCATTCTGCCCTCGGTGATGGTTGGAGGGGCGCTGGCCATTATCGCCTATGTAACGGGCCACTTTAAATTCGCGGATTATCTGCATATTCCTTACATCGCAGGCGCCGGAGAGCTGATTGTATTTTGCGGCGCGCTGGCGGGCGCTGGGCTCGGCTTTCTGTGGTTTAACACCTATCCCGCTCAGGTTTTCATGGGTGATGTGGGGGCTTTGGCACTGGGTGCGGCGTTGGGCACTGTGGCTGTTATTACGCGCCATGAAATCGTGTTTTTCATCATGGGCGGCATTTTTGTCCTTGAAACGGTATCGGTCATTTTGCAGGTGGCTTCATTCAAGCTCACCGGTAGACGGATATTTCGCATGGCGCCGATACATCATCACTATGAATTGAAAGGTTGGCCTGAACCGCGGGTGATTGTCCGTTTCTGGATTATCACCGTGGTACTGGTGCTGTTTGGACTGGCAACGCTGAAACTGCGTTAGGAAAAGTATGAGCCTGATCGCCTCAGACAAGCTTCGCGTTATCGTTGGCCTCGGTGTCACCGGGTTGTCCTGCGCGCGATTTCTGGCCTCCAAAGGGCTGGGCTTTGTCGTGGCTGACAATCGCGATGCGCCGCCCGCTCTGGCAGCGTTTAAGGCTGAGTTTCCCGAGGTGGAGGTTGTCTTGGGTCGCTTTACCATTGGTCAATTTGATGGTGCGGATGAGTTATATGTAAGCCCGGGAGTCTCGTTGCGTGAACCAGCGATCGCCAGTGCCAGCCAAGCGGGTGTTCGCGTAACAGGGGATTTGGATCTGTTCGCGCAGCACGCGAGTGCACCGATTGTCGCAATTACCGGTTCAAACGGCAAAAGCACCGTGACGACACTTGTCGGCGAGATGGCCGAGGCCGCCGGTCGCCGCGTTGCAGTGGGTGGCAACCTTGGTACGCCAATGTTGGATTTGCTCGATGATACGGTTGAACTTTATGTCGTTGAGTTGTCGAGCTTCCAGCTTGAGCGTTGTGCTCATTTGGGGGCCGAAGTGGCTACCGTGCTGAATGTCAGTGAGGACCATCTCGATCATCACGGTTCGCTGATTGCCTATCACCAGGCAAAGCACCGCATTTTTCGCGGCTGTCGACAAGCGGTGATTAATCGTGACGATATGCTGACGCAGCCCTTGGTACCAGAGGATGTCAAAGTCGCCAGCTTTGGGTTACAGAAACCTGATCGCGGTCAGTTTGGGCTGCTGATTCAAGAGGGCCGCGAATACCTCGCTTGCGATGGCGATGCGCTGCTGCCATGTGATGAATTGCGTATTGCCGGTCGCCACAATCAGGCCAATGCGCTGGCTGCATTGGCTTTGGGTCGCGCCGTGGGTCTGCCAATGGCAGCCATGCTAGAGGCGTTGACGCGTTTTGGTGGCTTGCCCAATCGCTGTCAGTTCATCGCCCAGGTAAATGGCGTGGACTATTTTAACGATTCCAAAGGCACCAATGTGGGCGCGGCCGTTGCCTCAATTGAAGGGCTGGGGTCACGCTACCGCCTTGTACTGATCGCGGGTGGTCAGGCGAAAGGTGCGGAT
The DNA here is from genome assembly GCF_057445395.1 of Litorivivens sp. NCBI lineage: Bacteria > Pseudomonadati > Pseudomonadota > Gammaproteobacteria > Litorivivens > Litorivivens sp. The sequence continues at coordinate 46,348 of NZ_JBVBUV010000005.1, read as the reverse complement.
CTTTCGCCGGTTGCGGAGGCCCTAGTAAAAGTAGGGCGCGGTGCGGTGTTTATCGGCGAATCCGCTCAGGACTTGTTGGATATGGTCGCAGCGCGCATCCCCACTGTGCTTGCACAGACAATGCAGGATGCGGTGGCCCAGGCCGCAGGTATAGCTCAGTCAGGCGACGCGGTTCTGCTGTCTCCCGCCTGCGCAAGTTTTGACATGTTTGATAATTACGAGCATCGAGGTGCCTGTTTTGTTGAGGCGGTGAACCAGTTGGCAGCAGGAGGTGCGCATGCTTGAGGCGATCAATCAGCACCGCGCCGACGCGCAGTATCTGGACCGTTTGTACCTGGGTCTGCTGGCTGCGCTGCTCATTATTGGTTTTGTGGCCATGTCGTCGGCGTCTATTGAATTTGCGGCTAGACAATATGGCGACGCGTTTTATTTTGCCAAGCGTTACGGCTTTTATCTGGGGTTGGCGGCCGTGTTGGGCGTAATGACTTATCAGGTGCCCATGGATGCCTGGCGCAAATACAGCTGGTTGCTCCTGTTAGGCGGGTTTATCGCGTTGGCGCTTGTATTAATTCCTGGTATCGGTCGCGAGGTCAATGGCAGTCGTCGCTGGTTGGCTTTCGGCCCATTAACGCTGCAGGTTTCAGAATTCGTCAAGTTGACCGTGGTGTTGTACCTGGCCGGCTACCTGGTGCGTCGCCACGAAGAGGTGAAGAGTAAATTCGCCGGTTTTGTGAAACCGATGGCGGTAGTTGCCATGGTGACACTGCTGCTGATGATGGAGCCGGATTTTGGTGCCACGGTGGTCACTGTAGGCACGGCTTTGGCTCTGTTATTCCTGGCGGGTGTCAAACTGATGCAGTTTCTTGCGGTGATTGCTGCCAGCGCGGGAGTGCTTGCGATTACCGTCATGGTGTCGCCGTATCGAATGAAACGCCTGACGGCGTTTACCGACCCTTGGGCAGACCAGTTTAACAGCGGTTATCAGTTGACCCAATCATTGATCGCCTTTGGCCGTGGTGAGTGGATGGGCATCGGGCTGGGTAACAGCGTACAGAAACTGTTTTATCTACCTGAAGCGCATACCGACTTCGTGTTCGCGATCTGGGCAGAAGAATTTGGATTTATTGGGGCCATGCTGGTGCTGGCTTTGTACGCCATTTTTATAGCGCGTATTTTGCGTATCGCACGCGATGCTGAACTCAAAGGAATGCCGTTCAATGGCTTTGTCGCATACGGCATAGCAATAATGTTAGCAGCCCAAGTTTTTATCAACATAGGCGTAAATACCGGCCTGCTGCCAACAAAAGGTTTAACTTTGCCCTTCATGAGCTATGGCGGCAGTAGTCTTCTCGTTTGCGTAATCATGGCAAGCATGGTTGCGCGTATCAGTCAGGAAAATGGAGGTACGCATGAGCGTTGATGCCTCCGTAGAAACTGTGTTGGTCATGGCCGGTGGTACCGGCGGGCATGTATTCCCGGCGCTGGCAGTTGCCGGAGCACTGCAGGATCGCGGTGTCGCGGTTCAGTGGTTAGGTACGGCGCGCGGTATCGAAGCACGTGTGGTGCCGGCAGCTGGTATAACGCTACATACTCTGCCTGTACAGGGCATACGTGGCAAAGGTCTTTTATCGCGGATTACGGCGCTAGTAAAAGCAATGCAAAGTCTGCTTAGCGCTGTCGTGCTAATCGGAAGGGTCAAGCCGATCTGTGTTATCGGCCTCGGTGGCTATGTGGCCGGTCCCGGTGGATTGGCAGCTTGGCTGACTCGCACACCCTTACTGATTCACGAACAGAATGCTGTACCGGGTACGACCAATCGACTGCTGGCGCGTTTTGCACGACGAATACTTACCGGTTACCCGGTAGCGTTAGGCGGAGATAAAGCCGTGCATATCGGTAATCCGGTGCGTGCGGATATCAGTTTGCTGCCAGCGCCAGAGACACGTTGCGCTGAGCGCGAGAGGTTGCGTTTGTTGGTATTGGGTGGAAGCCAAGGCGCGTTGGCGATTAACCGCGCGGTGACTCAGACTGTCGCGCAATTACCCAAAGGCCTGGCGTTGGATGTATGGCATCAAACGGGCGCGGCACATATTGAGGCTATGAATGAGGCCTATCGAAACGCGAGGATCGACGCCGATATTTCGATTAGGGCCGAAGCCTTTATCGACAATATGGCTGAAGCATACGCGTGGGCAGATGTGGTGTTGTGCCGGGCGGGTGCATTGACAGTTGCTGAATTGACGGCCGCCGGTGTTGCCTCGTGGTTGGTGCCGCTGCCACAGGCCATTGACGACCACCAGCGCGCTAACGCGCGCTGGCTTGAAGAAAACGGAGCAGGTGAAATTCTGGAGCAATCATCACTATCGGTTGAGTTGTTGACCGAGAAACTCATGGGCGCTGCAAAGAATCGTGGCGCGCTTTTGCAGATGGCTACGGCGGCGCGACAACTGGCCAAGCCGGATGCTGCTGCCGTCGCTGCTGGCTACTGCCTGGAGGTGGCTCATGGCTAAGCGCGGAGATTCCTTTGTTATTCCAGAAATGCGCCGGGTCAAGCGTATTCATTTTGTCGGTATTGGCGGTGCGGGTATGTGCGGTATTGCCGAGGTGCTTTCAAACCTCGGATATACCGTGTCGGGTTCTGATATCAAAGATACGTCGACCGTTGAGCATCTACGCAGTAATGGTATCGCCGTAGCGATCGGGCACGCGGCAGAAAATATTGCAGGCGTCGATGTCGTTGTGGTCTCAAGCGCCATCAATCCGGAGAATCCGGAAGTTGCCGCTGCGCAGGAGTCGCGAACACCTGTCGTGCGCCGAGCGGAAATGCTGGCAGAGCTCATGCGTTATCGGCATGGCATTGCCGTTGCCGGCACCCATGGCAAAACCACTACCACCAGTATGATCACCAATATTTTTGCGCAGGCGGAGCTAGATCCCACTTTCGTGATTGGCGGCAAAGTGAACAGTGCCGGCACTAACGCCAAGCTTGGTGAAAGTCGTTACCTGGTGGCAGAAGCCGACGAAAGCGACGCATCATTCCTGCATCTGCAACCCATGGTTTCCGTGATCACGAATATCGAACCAGATCACATGGGTACCTACGGCGGCGATTTTGAAAAGTTGAAGCGCACGTTCATCGAATTTTTGCACAACCTGCCGTTTTATGGTGTCGCGGTGGTCTGCGTTGACGATCCGGTAATTCGCGAACTGATGCCCAGTATGGCTCGTCAGATACTGACCTACGGTTTCAGCGAGGATGCAGATTTCCAGATCCGGGAGGTTGTGAAAGACGGACTGAAAACCCACTTTGAGGTAATGCGTCGTGCAGAAGGTGATGTGTTGTCGCTGACGCTGAATCAGCCAGGTTTACACAACGTCTTGAACGCCACCGCTGCAATTGCCGTTGCTACGGATGAAGGAATTGCGAGCGAGCATATCTGTAAGGGTATTGAAACCTATCAGGGAGTGGGTCGACGCTTCCAGATATATGGTGATTATGCAGTGGGCGATGGTGTCGCAACGCTGGTGGATGATTACGGGCATCACCCGACTGAGGTGCAGGCTACTATCCGCGCCGCGCGTCAGGCGTGGCCGGATCGCCGTCTGCTGATGATCTATCAGCCGCATCGGTACACGCGGACTAAGGACCTCTACGATGATTTTGTACGCGTGTTGTCCGATGTGGATATGTTGCTGATGCTCAATGTTTACGCCGCAGGTGAGGGCCCGATTCCCGGTGCGGATTCGCGCAGCCTGTGCGGCAGTATTCGGCAGTTGGGTAAAGTCGATCCAATTTTTGTTGAGGACATGAACGACGTGTCTGAAGTGCTGTTATCAGTCGTTCGTGCGGGCGATGTTGTGCTGACTCAGGGGGCGGGCAACGTCGGTGGAATAGCGCAGCAGTTGGCAAATATGGCGTGGCATTCATGAGTGGAAAGACCTTGATCGACGAAGTGCGTTCGCGACTGAATGGCCCACTCGTCGTTCTAGCGGGCGGTCGTTCGGCTGAGCGTGAGATTTCTCTGCGCTCGGGTAACGCCGTGCTCGAATCGCTGCAGCGCAGTGGCTTGGCGGCGGAGCTGATTGACACTGCCGATTCTCAGTGGATGGAATCCGCCCAGCGGGCAGCACTGGTGTTCGTCGCATTGCACGGTCCCGGTGGCGAAGACGGTACGGTGCAAGGCGCGTTGCAATGTATGGGTTTGCGCTATACCGGCAGTGGTGTGCTTGGATCGGCAATAGCTATGGACAAGCTGCGCACTAAATTGTTGTGGGCAGGTCAGTCGCTGCCGACACCGGCGTTTGAAGTGGTCGATGAAGCATCTGATTTGTCCGCGGTGTTTGCGCAGCTGGGAGAATGTATTGTCAAGCCGGTATGCGAAGGGTCGAGTATTGGAATGATGCGCGCGTCTTCTGCGGAGCAACTGGCAGAGGCGGTTGCCGGCGCGACTCGCTATGGCGTGAGTCTCGCAGAAAAATGGGTATTTGGAGCTGAATACACCGTGGCGATTGTCGGTGACGAAGCGCTTCCGGCAATTCGGCTTGAAACTAATAATCGCTTTTACGATTTCCAGGCCAAGTATCAGTCGAACGATACGCGATATATCTGTCCTTGTGGTCTCGGCGCGCAGGAAGAGCAGCAATTGCAAGATCTGGCACTGCGAGCGTTCCGTGCGGTGGGGTGCAGTGGATGGGGGCGCGTCGATGTCATGCGTGATGCCGACACAGGCGAATTTCAGTTGCTGGAGGTAAATACAATCCCGGGGATGACTGATCATAGCCTGGTGCCGATGGCTGCGCGCGCGATGGGCTGGAGTTTTGATGAGTTGGTGTTACGAATCATGTTGCAGGCTTTGTGATGGCGAGAAAGCAGAATAAGCCAGTTAAAAAGCGAGGCGCGCAACCAAAGCGTCATCGTCCACGGGTGCAACGCAACTGGTTTCCGCTTTTGCGGCTGACCTTATCGTTGGCCATATGTGTGGCGGTGCTGGGATTCTTTGGGCAACTCATCCTGAGTGTGGGCAGTGTCTCGGTAGAGCGTGTTGCTTTTGCGGGCAACGCGCAGTACGTGGCGCGGGAGGATTTGATTGAACGGGTGGCTCCGCATCTGGATAAAGGGTATTTCGCACTGGCGCTCGATGAAATTAAGCACAGTGTTGAGCAAGAACCCTGGGTGTTTTCAGCTCGCGTGGAGCGCAGTTGGCCCTGGTCGTTAACTATCACTATTGAAGAGCAGTCACCCATTGCTTACTGGGGGCGCGACAGTTTTATTAATAATCGCGGCGAGATATTTACGCCTGCGACGCTGTCGCGAGATTTGGAGCTACCCATGCTCAGAGGGCCGGAAAGCTCTGCTCTTGCTGTGCTGCAAGCCTACCAGCTAATCGCGCAGATGTTGGCGGAAACGCCGCTGCAACTCGGTCAGCTGTCGCTGGATGAAAAGGGTCAATGGGTAGGCGTAACCCGCGAGAATGTGGAGATACGCTTGGGAAATACAAGGCCGGTGCACAGTATGAAACGCTTTTTACTGGTTTACCGGCAGGCATTGCATGAGCGCTTTGCCGACGTGCAACAGGTCGATACACGTTACATCAACGGTATCGCCGTCGACTGGAAGGGAGCTCGCTCTTGAACAATAACATTTTGCCTTATGCGCAAATCACTGCGGAAGCTGGGAGGTAATTATGGCGAGTGCGCATACAGACCGAATGATCGTTGGGCTTGATATTGGTACGTCGAAAGTCGTGGCCATTGTCGGTTCCATCAATGATGACGGTGTACTTGAAATCGTCGGCATTGGTTCCCATCCGTCGCGCGGCATGAAGAAAGGCGTGGTAGTGAACATTGAATCCACGGTTCAGTCGATTCAGCGCGCGGTGGAAGAGGCCGAGTTAATGGCCGGCTGCCAGATTCACAGCGTATACGTCGGTATCGCCGGCAGCCATATTCGCAGCCTCAATTCTCACGGCATTGTGGCGATTCGCGACCGTGAAGTGTATCCGCTTGATCTGGAACGGGTCATAGATGCCGCGCAGGCGGTAGCGATTCCAGCGGATCAGAAAGTGTTGCACATACTGCCGCAGGAATACGTGGTGGACGATCAGGAGGGAATCCGAGAACCGCTTGGTATGTCGGGCGTGCGGCTCGAGGCGAAAGTGCATCTGGTGACCTGTGCCGTCAATGCGGTGCAGAACATCGAAAAATGTATTCGGCGCTGCGGCCTTGAGGTTGAAGACGTCATCCTCGAGCAGCTCGCGTCGAGCTATGCAGTGCTTACAGAGGATGAGAAAGAGCTCGGCGTTTGCATGGTAGATATCGGAGGTGGCACGACGGATATCGCCATCTTCACGGAAGGAGCTATCAAGCACACGGGTGTGATTCCTATTGCGGGTGATCAGGTGACTAACGACATAGCCATGGCGCTGCGCACACCCACCCAATACGCGGAAGAAATCAAAATCAAGTATGCCTGCGCACTTACTCAGCTAGCCGGCGAAGACGAAACTATAAAGGTGCCCAGTGTGGGAGAGCGGCCGCCGCGCGACCTGTCGCGACAGCAGTTGGCAGCGGTGGTGGAGCCTCGATACGACGAGCTGTTCACCCTCGTGCAGGCCGAACTGCGTCGCAGTGGCTACGAAGACATGATCGCTGCGGGCATCGTACTCACCGGCGGAACATCCAAAATGGAAGGTGTGATCGAATTGGCCGAGGAAATCTTTCATATGCCAGTCCGCCTGGGCGTGCCCCAGGATATTAGCGGCCTGACTGACATTGTGCGCAACCCCATCTATTCAACCAGCGTGGGGTTGCTGCAATACGGTTTTAAACAGCACGGTAGTGACGTTAGCAGAAAACGCAGCAAGCACCTCAATGTCAGTTTTGTTGAGCGCTTGAAGCAGTGGATACAGAGCAATTTTTAAGTTTAGTAACCGGGTTCACATACGCTGAGCCCAATCGCTAAAAAGGGAGAAAGACCATGTTTGAACTAGTAGACAATGTACCGCAAAGTGCAGTCATTAAAGTCATCGGCGTTGGTGGTGGTGGCGGAAATGCTGTGAAACACATGATAGCCAATCAGGTGGATGGCGTAGATTTTATCTGCGCAAACACCGACGCTCAGGCGCTTACGGACATCTGCTCGCGCACTGTCCTGCAACTGGGCAACAACATTACCAAGGGGCTGGGAGCCGGCGCCAATCCGGAAGTGGGTCGAAAGGCTGCGATGGAAGATCGCGACCGCATTCAGGAAGCGCTGGAAGGTGCCGATATGGTCTTCATTACTGCTGGCATGGGTGGCGGTACAGGGACTGGTGGCGCGCCGGTGGTTGCAGAGGTGGCACGCGAGCTGGGCATTCTGACCGTTGCTGTTGTAACCAAGCCGTTCCCTTTCGAAGGACGTAAGCGGATGGAAGTGGCTGAGCAGGGCATGCGTGAGCTGCGCGAGCACGTGGACTCACTGATCACCATTCCGAATGAGAAGTTGCTGAGCGTACTGGGTAAAAACACTAGCCTGCTGGACGCTTTCAAAGCGGCCAACAATGTGTTGCTCAACGCGGTTCAGGGTATCGCTGACCTGATTATCCGTCCGGGCATGATCAACGTTGACTTCGCGGACGTGAGAACGGTTATGTCCGAGATGGGAATGGCCATGATGGGCTCTGGTATTGCCTCGGGCGAGAACCGGGCTATCGAAGCCGCAGAGGCGGCGATTCGCAGCCCACTGCTGGAAGACGTCAACGTGCAGGGTGCGCGGGGTATTCTTGTGAATATCACGGCGGGTCTGGACCTGTCTCTGGGTGAATTCTCCGATGTGGGTGACACTGTGCGCGAGTTTGCCTCTGACCAGGCAACTGTAGTCGTGGGTACGGTTATCGATCCTGAAATGACCGATGAGCTACGTGTGACCGTGGTAGCTACCGGGCTTGATGGTGGTGATATCCCATTGAAAGTAGTAGAAAATAAGCCTTCTGAGCCAAAAACGGCCAGCGACTATCGGCAGCTGGATCGGCCAACCGTGATGCGCAAATCTGCGCCTGCGCGAGAGGCGGTCGCGACGGCTCCGGTAGAGGATCGCGACATGGAATATTTGGATATTCCAGCGTTCCTTCGCCGACAGGCTGATTAAAGGCGTTGCTGGTCACAATTTAGCCAGCTGACATTTGGTGAATGGCGTTTGCTCTGTTAACATGCGCTAGCCTCTGCATGTGAGAAATTAGCAGGATAATGATTAGACAACGCACATTGAGAAACACGATCCGCGCCACTGGCGTGGGGTTGCACACGGGTGAAAAAGTATATCTCACCCTCAAGCCGGCTCCTGTGGATAACGGCATTGTATTTCGCCGTACGGATCTGAATCCGGTTGTCGAGATTCCTGCGCGAGCAGAGAATGTGGGCGATACCACGCTGTCTTCGACCTTGGTCAAAGACGGGGTGCGTGTGTCAACCGTAGAACACCTATTGTCAGCCATGGCTGGATTGGGAATCGATAACGCCTTTGTCGAGCTCAGTGCAGCTGAAGTGCCTATTATGGATGGTAGTGCAGGGCCTTTTGTTTTCTTGATCCAGTCCGCTGGTATTGAAGAGCAGAATGCCGCGAAGAAATTCATCCGTATTAAAAAGGAAATCACGGTTAAGGATGGAGACAAGGTAGCCAGTTTTCTCCCTTTTGATGGCTTCAAGGTCTCCTTTACCATTAACTTTGATCACCCGGTATTTCGTGACCGCAGACCCAAAGCTGAGCTCGATTTTTCCAGCACCTCGTTTGTAAAAGAGGTCAGCCGTGCACGTACCTTTGGCTTTATGCATGAGATCGAATATCTGCGCTCGAAAGGTCTTGCCCAGGGCGGTAGTGTCGACAATGCGATTGTTGTTGATGAATACCGCATCCTGAACGAAGACGGGCTTCGCTACGAAGATGAGTTTGTGAAACACAAAGTGCTCGATGCTATCGGCGACCTCTATCTATTGGGCTACAGCCTGATTGGAGAGTTTCGTGCGTATAAAAGTGGTCATGGGCTAAACAATGCCTCGCTGCGTGCCCTCATCGCACAGGAAGATGCCTGGGAAATGGTAACTTTCGACGATATCGCAGATGCGCCGATCTCTTACGTAAATCCTGTCGCAGCGATCGGCTGATCGTTGTACCTCCGGGCCTTTACAGGCGTGGAAATCCCCGTCTTTCTATGCGATATTGGCGCACTTGCCGATATCGCATCACCGCGCAATTGCCTGGTGATTGCCACCCAAAGCCCACGTTGTGTTTTCCATGGTGATAGCCAGCATGTGGGCATGTATCCGGCACACCACTCATTCAAAACGAAGTTACAAGCGAATTCATAGATGATAGCTGGCGTATTCAAGAAAATTTTTGGCAGCAAGAATGATCGAGAACTCAAGCGTATGGGCAAGCTGGTGCTGCAAGTTAACCAGCTTGAAGACGACTTTAAGGCTCTCAGTGACGAAGCCTTACGCGGAAAAACGGCCGTCTTCAAAGAACGCCTGAGTAACGGTGAGTCGCTCGATGCCCTGCTGCCGGAGGCCTTTGCCGCAGTGCGCGAGGCGAGCCGACGTGTTATGGGCATGCGTCACTTCGATGTCCAGCTGATCGGTGGCATTACGCTGCACGAAGGTCGCATTGCGGAAATGAAAACGGGTGAAGGTAAGACGCTGGTCGCGACTCTGCCGGTCTACCTGAATGCGTTGACCGGGAAAGGCGTCTATGTAGTGACCGTCAACGACTATCTGGCGCGACGTGATGCCGAATGGATGCGTCCAGTGTATGAATTCCTGGGCCTGAAAGTGGGCGTTGTTGAGTCTCGTCAGGACGGCGCGGCCAAGCGTGAGGCCTACCAGGCCGATATCACCTACGGCACGAATAACGAATTTGGGTTTGACTACCTGCGAGATAACATGGCGTTTTCGCTGGAAGATCGTTACCAGCGCGGGCTGCATTTCGCGATAGTGGACGAAGTTGATTCGATTCTGATCGATGAGGCGCGCACGCCACTGATTATTTCCGGACAGGCCGAGGACAGCTCGCGGCTGTACAAGCGGATTAATCAGTTTATTCCCAGCTTGGTCGCTACAGATCCGGATGATCCGGAGAGCGAAGGCCATTACAGTATTGATGAGAAGGCGCGTCAGGTTGAGCTGACAGAGTCTGGCCACGAGCTGGTGGAAGAGCTGATGGTGAAAGACGGCTTGCTTGAAGAAGGCGATAGCCTCTACGCTGCGACCAACCTCAACCTGTTGCACCATGTATATTCAGCGCTGCGCGCGCATGTGTTGTACCACCGCGATGTGGAATACATCATTCAGGATGGTCAAGTGGTGTTGATCGACGAGCACACTGGCCGCACCATGCCTGGGCGCCGTTTGTCCGAAGGTCTGCACCAGGCGATTGAAGCCAAGGAAAATGTCGACATTCAGGCTGAGAGCCAGACTCTGGCCTCTACCACCTTCCAGAATTATTTCCGGCTGTTTGAGAAGCTGGCAGGGATGACCGGTACTGCCGACACGGAGGCCTTCGAGTTCCAGCATATTTATGGTCTGGATGTGGTGGTTATCCCCACCAACAAACCCAGTCAGCGCCGTGACCTGAATGACCTTGTGTACCTGACTAAGGATGAAAAGTACGACGCCATTGTCGAGGAAGTACGCGAGATTATCGAAAAAGGTGCCCCCGTGTTGGTTGGTACCGCGTCTATCGAGACATCCGAAGAAATGTCGCGGCGCTTCAAGGCCGCAAAAATCGACCATAACGTGCTAAATGCCAAATTCCATGAGCGCGAAGCCGAAATTATTATCCAAGCCGGTCGCCCGGGTGTGGTGACAATTGCCACGAACATGGCCGGTCGCGGTACCGATATCGTTTTGGGCGGCAACGTCGAGGCCGAAATCAAGGCGCTGGATAAGGCGGATGAGGCAGAAGCTCAGAGAATGCGCGCCGAATGGGAAGTGCGTCATCGTCAGGTGCTGGACGCCGGGGGACTGCACATTATCGGTACCGAGCGTCACGAATCTCGCCGTATCGATAATCAGCTGCGAGGTCGCGCAGGGCGTCAGGGCGATCCCGGGATGTCGCGGTTTTATCTGTCGCTTGAGGATAACCTCATGCGAATTTTCGCCTCCGATCGTGTGCGCAATATCATGCAGGCGCTAGGGCTCGAGAAAGGTGAAGCCATCGAGCATCGCATGGTAAGCAATGCCATTGAAAAGGCCCAGCGCAAGGTTGAGGGGCGAAACTTTGATGTGCGTAAGCAGTTGTTGGAATACGATGATGTTGCCAACGACCAGCGCCGGATTATCTACCAACAGCGCGATGAGCTGCTGGAAGAAGATGATATAACGCCAATGCTCGAGGCCATCCGCGCAGATGTCGTAAACGGCGTAATCGATGAATATATCCCGCCCCAGAGCATTGAAGAGCAGTGGGATGTTCCGGGCCTGGAAAAACGTCTCGAAGCCGAGTTTGCGATTAAGGCTCCGGTTCGAGAGTGGCTGGATGCCGACAGTGCACTCCACGAGGAAAGTCTGCGAGAGAAGTTGCTCGAGGAAGTAACCAAAGCCTATCAGAACAAGTGTGACGGCATTGGTAAGGACATGCGGCGGGTAGAGCGCCACATTATGTTGCAAGTGCTCGATACCCTGTGGAAAGAGCATCTGGCGACGATGGACCATCTGCGCGCGGGTATTCATCTGCGCTCCTATGCTCAGAAAAACCCGAAACAGGAATACAAGCGTGAAGCCTTTGAGCTATTCCAGGAAATGTTGGAGTCACTCAAGCACGAGGTGATTCGCTTTCTGGCCCATATCCAGATTCAGCGCAGTGACGAAGTTGAAGCGCTGGAAAAAGAGCGGCGCGAAGCCAGTGCTCGTCAGGCCATGGAATTTCAGCACGCCGAAGCTTCTGCGCTTGAGGCAGATCAGGTCGGCGACGATGACGGCGCGCCGGGCGCGGAACCATTTGTGCGAGACGGCCGTAAAGTGGGGCGCAATGAACCGTGTCCCTGTGGCTCAGGCAAAAAATACAAGCAATGTCACGGCCGGTTGGGAACTTAAGATATGGCAGTAGGAAGTGGTGAGTTGCCAGTATTGCACCCGGTTGATGGTGTAAGAATTGCGATCGGCAGTGCTGGCATCAAGCGGCCTGGACGTAAAGACCTAGTGCTGTTCGAGATTGCTGATGGCGCCAGTACAGCGGCGGTATTTACCCAGAATAGATTCTGCGCGGCGCCAGTCCAGGTGGCTCGTGAGCATCTGCATGCGGGGTCGCCGCGCTACCTGCTGATTAACACCGGCAATGCCAATGCGGGAACGGGGCAGCGTGGTCTGGCATCGGCGCGCCGCAGCTGCGAGGCATTGGCGGAGATTGCTGGCTGCGAGCCCCATCAGGTATTGCCGTTTTCAACGGGTGTTATCGGTGAAACACTACCACTGGCAAAAATTGAGGCGGCAATGCCAACCCTGCCAGAGCTCCTCAGTGCAGACAACTGGCTGGCTGCCGCGACCGGGATCATGACCACAGATACCCGACCAAAAGCCACGTCATTGAAAGTACCCGGTACTCCATACACGATCACGGGCATTTCTAAAGGCGCCGGGATGATCAAACCCAATATGGCTACGATGCTGGGTTTTGTGGCAACGGATGCGGCAGTAACGCCGGCGGTGTTGCAGCGTTTATTGGACGACGCAGTGAACCGCTCGTTTAACCGGATTACTGTTGACGGTGATACCTCCACGAATGACGCCTGCGTGTTGGTGGCAACTGGCCAAGCCGGCGGTGATGTCATCGATGGAACTGAATCACCTAGCTACGAGGCGCTTAAAGCGGGGCTTGATCAGGTGATGATAGAGCTGTCGCAAGCTATTGTCCGCGACGGAGAGGGCGCTACCAAGTTTGTGTCAGTCAAAGTTACTGGCGGACAGCGCAATGCAGAGTGTCTTAAGGCTGCTTTTACAGTGGCAGAATCGCCGCTGGTGAAAACAGCACTATTTGCGAGCGACCCGAACTGGGGGCGCATACTTGCTGCGCTTGGACGCGCAGGTATTGACGATCTCGATGTCGAGCAAGTCAGCGTATCTATTAATGGTGTTGTTGTAGCCGAGGCCGGCGGTTTGGCGGAGAGTTATACCGAGGCGGCCGGCAAGCAGGCAATGGCCCCGGAAAATATCGATATTCTTATCGATCTTAATCGGGGTGATGCGGTAGAGACGGTCTGGACTACCGACTTGTCGCATGACTATGTCACCATCAATGCCGAATACCGTTCCTAATAATCGGCAGCGCGTTCATGTGGCTGCCGGAGTAGTCGTGAAATCCGGCAGCGTACTGATTGCACAGCGTCACGCCAATGCGCATCAAGGTGGGCTATGGGAGTTTCCAGGCGGCAAGCTGGAATCTGGAGAGTCCGTTGAAGCTGCCCTTGGGCGCGAGCTGAATGAAGAAATGGGTGTGACGGTTCGTCAGTGCCGTCCGCTGATGCAGGTGGCTCACGATTACGGTGATAAATCGGTGCTGCTGGATTTTCTGCTGGTGGAAGATTTTTCAGGTCAGCCGCAGGGGCGTGAAGGTCAGCGTTGGCTTTGGTGCCCGCTCTCCGAGCTGACAACTTATGCCTTTCCCGAGGCTAATCAACCGGTCGTTGATCGCCTACTCGAAATTTTCAAGATCGCCTGAAAACACGTCGCTCATCAAATCATCACCCGCTACTACCCGCTCCCCATTGGCCCAAGCAATGAAATCTCCGTTTTTACAGCTCTCTGAGCAGAAAGGACGAGATGGGTTCTGCTGGCTCCACACCACATCGGCCTGACAGCCGGGGCACTTTACCCGCAGTGTTTTTTGTGCGGCTGTGGAAGATGCTTTTGCTGTCTTAAGCTTGGTTGGCATGTGACTTCGCCAGCTCCAGGTAATGTTTGTGTAGGTTTTCGACCGCGCTATGCAGGGATTGCAGGTCGCCGTCATTGCAAATCACGTCGTCAGCGGCGTCTAGACGCTGCTGACGTGTGGCTTGCGAGGCTATGATGCTTTCCACTTGCGCGCGATCATTGTTGTCCCTAGCCATCGTGCGGCTGATCTGCACTGACTCCGGTACATCGATAATAAGCAGTCGCTGACACCAGGCTACCTGTCCAGACTCAACCAGTAAGGGCGAGACAAACAGCACATACGGGCTGCTGGCGGACATAAGCTGACGTCCGGTTTCCTCGGCTATCAATGGGTGCAGTAGCGCTTCCAGCCACTGCTTTTCTACCTCTGATGAAAAGATGATTTTACGCAAGGCCGCGCGATCCAGGCTGCCATCGGCGAGTAGAATTCCATTGCCGTGACGCTCAGCTATCGCCTGAAGGGCGGTAGAGCCGGGCTCGACAACTTCTCTGGATACCTGGTCAGCATCCACACAGGCAATGCCCAGCGATTCAAAATGAGCAGACGCAGCCGATTTTCCGCTGCCAATGCCGCCAGTAAGGCCTACTACAAACATTATCTCAAGCCAGCAAGTTGCAGATATTGATTGACGATCAGTTCACCCCAAAACAGCGTGATCAAACCGGCTCCTGCCAAGTAAGGGCCAAAAGGTATAGTGCGATTGTGGTCGGACTTGTTTAGCGCGAGGTAGATGGAACCGACGATCGCACCTACCAGTGACGACAGTATGATAATGACAGGCAGTTGTTGCCAGCCCAGCCAAGCACCCAGTGCGGCGAGGAGCTTGAAATCTCCATAGCCCATGCCTTCTTTGCCCGTGATCAGTTTGAACAACCAGTACACGGACCACAGGCTGAGGTAGCCGACGGCTGCACCCCAGACCGCATTGTCCAGCGTGATTGGGCTGAAGCCCAATGCGCTGAGCAACAGGCCGGCCCACATAAGGGGCAGGGTAAGCTGGTCTGGAAGTAACTGGTGGTCTATGTCGATGAACGTAAGAATCAGCAAAGTCCAGCAGAGGGCGGCGGTGGCGAACCCGTAAGGGCTTAGGCCAAACAGGTAGAGACATGCCAATCCCAGCAGTGCAGTGCACAACTCAACGATCGGGTAGCGCAAGCTGATGGGGGCCTTACAGGCTGCGCACTTTCCGCCCAGCAGGATGTAGCTGATCACCGGAACGTTGTGCCAGACTTTTATCGGCGTTTTGCAGCTCGGGCAGTGGGAGTTGGGAATTGCAATATTGAAGTTTTGCGCAGAGTCGTCTGCTTCTGTGTGTTCGCTTTCCAGCAGCAGCTTACATTCATTGCGCCATACTGCTTCCATCATCAATGGCAGGCGATAGATAACCACGTTGAAAAAGCTGCCTATCGCAGCGAAAACCACAAAGCTGACGGTGTACGCCAGCAATAAACCGTCGGTCATGATTAAACAGCTGCCCCCATTGCGAAGATTGGCAGGTACATAGCAATCATCAATCCACCTACCAGCACGCCCAGGACCGACATGATGAGCGGCTCTAACAGCGCGGTCAGGCCATCCACGGCGTTGTCCACTTCGGCCTCATAAAAGGTGGCGACCTTGTCGAGCATGTCATCCAGTGAACCAGACTCTTCACCAATAGACACCATCTGCAGCAGCATATTCGGGAACAGCCCTGTCATCTTGATGGACATATACAGGCTTTGACCGGAGGTCACATCAGCCCGCACTCGGTCGATGGCTTCTTTGTATACCGCGTTACCGGCAGCACCGCTAACGGATTGCAGAGCGTCCACCAGGGGAACACCGGCTGCGAAGGTGGTGGCGAGTGTTCGCGAAAAACGCGCCACAACAGCATTGTTGACAATGTCGCCAACCACCGGCGCCTTCAGTGCAAGGGCGTCCACTTTGTCGGAGAAAGTCTTAGAGCGCTGGCGGGCTTCTTTAAAGCTATAGCTGGCGACAACAATGATGCCGAGACAGATAAACCAGTTCGCTTGCATCCATTCAGACATGGACACCACTAGCTGGGTAAAGGCGGGTAGCTCGGAGCCGAAACTCTCAAAGGTGGTTGCAAACTGTGGCACAACCTTCACTAACAGAATGCCGGTCACCACGATGGCGACACATACAACCGCAATTGGGTAGTTCATGGCCTTCTTGATTTTGGCTTTGAGGGCTTCAGACTTTTCTTTATAGGTCGCCACGCGGTCGAGCATGGTTTCCAGTGTGCCGGATTGCTCGCCTGAGTCGACCAGGTTGCAAAACAGGTCATCGAAGTATTTAGGGTGTTTGGTGAGTGACTTGGCAAAACCGGCACCCGAGGCCACGTCAACTTTTATTTCGCTGATCAGCTTGCGCAGTGTTGGGTTTTCGGCGCCTTCAGCCACTATTTCGAAGCTTTGAATCAGCGGGACACCAGCCTTCATCATAGTGGCCATCTGGCGGGTAAAAATGGCGATGTCTTGTGGTGTAATCTTTTTGTTGGATTCAAACAGCGGCTTTGGTTTCTTTTTAACGCTTCTGGCGGTTATGCCCTGTTTTCGCAATTGCACCTTGACCACGGTGGCATTGGTAGCGGTTACTTCGCCGCGTGTCTTTTGCCCTTTCTTATCGACGCCTTGCCAGACAAAGGTCGTCGTTTTTGTTGCGGTAGAGGTGGCCATAGATTAGTCCTTGGTAACGCGGTTAACTTCTTCCAGGCTGATAATGCCGGCGGCGCATTTTTGCAGCGCGGACTGGCGCAGGCTGTTGAAGCCGTGTTTTTGTTGTTGCGCCGCAATCTGCAGAGAATTGCCGTCCTCCATGATAATTTGCGCGATCTCCGGTGTGATGCGAACCACTTCATAAATACCGGTACGACCTTTGTAGCCCTTGTTGCAACGGGCGCAACCAACGGGTTTGTTGATGGTTGCGCTGGCAATCTGTTCTTCGCTGAAGCCTGCTTCTACCAGTGTTTCATGGGGAAGCTCGGCAGGTTGCGTGCACTCGCCACACAGTCGGCGTGCCAGTCGCTGCGCAATAATCAGGCTGACCGAGGTGGCAATATTAAATGACGGCACCCCCATGTTGCGCAGGCGCGTTAGCGTCTCGGCTGCACTGTTAGTGTGCAGCGTGGATAGCACCAAGTGACCGGTCTGAGCGGCTTTGATCGCAATTTCAGCGGTTTCCAGATCCCGTATCTCGCCGACCATGACGATATCGGGATCCTGTCGGAGGAAGGAGCGAAGTGCGGAGGCGAAGTCGAGCCCTACCTTGGCATTTACATGAACCTGGTTGATACCTTCCAGGTTGATTTCCACCGGGTCTTCGGCGGTAGAAATGTTGGTTTCTGGTGTGTTTAGGATATTAAGGCCGGTGTAAAGCGATACGGTTTTACCGGAACCTGTGGGGCCAGTGACCAGAATCATACCCTGTGGTTGGCTGAGCGCAGCCATGTACATTTCTTTTTGGTCTGGTTCATAACCCAGTGCGTCGATACCCATCTGCGCCGACGTGGGATCCAAAATCCGCAGTACGATCTTTTCGCCCCACAGGGTTGGCAGGGTATTGACCCGAAAGTCGATCGATCGTGTTTTCGACAGCCTCATCTTGATCCGGCCGTCTTGCGGAATCCTGCGCTCGGAAATGTCCATATCCGACATGATTTTCAGACGAGCAGCCAGCTGTCCGGATATTGATTTCGGGGGTTTGGCGACTTCATGCAGAATGCCGTCAGTTCGAAAGCGTACCCGGTAGGTCTTTTCGTAGGGTTCAAAGTGAATATCCGACGAGCCGCCGCGGATGGCGTCTAGAAGAACCTTGTTGACGAAGCGAACTACCGGCGCGTCGTCACCCTCTTGTTTGGCATCACCACCGGCATCACCATCCTGATCTACCGCTTCTACTTCCAGGGCATCGAGGCTTTCATCGTCGAGGTCGCCGAAGCCTCCGCCGAGCGGTTCTTCTTGGGCTTCAACGAACTTGGGCACCATTTCATTGAGTAGTGCCTCGTCGACCACAATGGGCTCGACCGCCAGATTGGTGTGAAACTTTATTTCATCCAGCGCCCGCAAATTGGTCGGGTCAGCAATAGCGATAAACAGTTTTTTGCCGCGTTTGATCAGCGGTAGCACCGAGTGCTTGCTCAGCAGTTTGGTGTCAATCAGATCGCGCGGCGCATGTTCCAGGTTGAACGCACGTAAATCGAATAGCGGCGACCCAAATTCCTCTGATGCGGCCTGGGCAACAAGAACACCATCAACCAGCGACTTGCTGACCAGATAGCGTCCCAGTGTGGTTTTTTCCTGCTGGGCTGCTTCCAGTGCATCAAGCGCCTGCTCATTGGAGAGCACGCCGTCGTTAACGAGGCGTCGGGCCAGACTATTGAGAGAAACTTTTTGCATTGTCGCTGCCATGGTTACTGCCGATGTGTCGTTAGTATAGCTGCATTGTCGTTAATCAAGGCCAGTCGCGCCGCTGTTGATTATCGTGATATCGGCAGCACTGCCAGCTAACGCTGTGTCGGGGCGTCAGCGGATTGACCCAAAGTGGCGTCACGTTAAGGAGTGTTAACTAATTTTCCTTTTAAATCAAGGGTATTAGAGTCATTGTGAGGTCGCTGTCTAGTTTTGGCGCAGGCGTTAACCTGTGACTGGCCAGACGTGTGCCGCGAATACCCATAAAAAAGCGTGGTGGGTCATTCATCGGCTTGCGAGGTTGTCGCGGCTAGCCCTTGGCATCCGGGTGAAATCGCCAGTATGATGCCACGCATAAAGTGAAAAAAAGGATGTGGTTGTGAACGGAAAAGTCATTCTTGCGATACTTGTCGTCATTTCTGGGGCTGTGGGCTACGTGTTTTACAGTTCGACCCAGTCTGAATGGAACGAGGTTGAACCGGTTTCAGAATCGGCAGAGTCGACAACAAAAGAAGACGCTGTAACTGTTGAGCCGGAACCAAAATCGGTACCCAAGAAAGACCCGGCTCCGGTGGTGGAGGCGCCAGCCCCTACTCCGGCCCCGAAAGTAACTACTGAAATGGAACAGGAAGAGCCGAAAGTGGCCGCGCCTGACCTGGTGACGGCGCCGAAGAGCGTCAATAATAGTGATGCTCGGGTGAAAGAAGCTATCACCGACCTTGCTCAGCGCATGGTTCGCTGGATGGTGCCGGCTGAACAGGTACGCAAGTGGGTATTGACTATTGATCTTGTGGCTGACGGAAAAATTCCTTACAAGCACGCACCGATCAAGTATGACCGCGATCCCTTTCTGGTGTTGCCCGCCGGTGATGAAACCTATGTGTCTGACAGCGGTAATTATTCGCGCTGGGATGATCTGATAGGCGTGATTTCCGAGGTTCCAGTACAGGACGCAGCGCGTTACTACCGCGAGTGGTTGCCTCTGTTTGAAAAGGCCTACGATGAGCTCGGTAAGCAGGGCAATTTCCACGACCGCTTTATGGCTGCGCTGGGGCAAGTGCGTTCTGTCAGCGAGCCACCTATGGGAGCAACATTGGTTCGCCCTCATATTTTTTATCAGTTTGCCGATCCTGAACTGGAGGCCGCATCAGCTCTTACTAAGTGGATGTGGCGTCTGGGCCCCGAAAATATGCTCGAGCTTCAGGATTTCGCGCGTAACCTCAGTGCTGAACTTACCTACCGATAGGGGTAGAATATCGCGGGGACGAAGAGCCCCGCGACTCTCACTGACAACGAAGTAACGAGATATACCCTATGGATTCTTCACGTAACCTGCTGGAAAACAACCGGCAATGGGCCGCCGCGATCAAGGCGGAAGACCCCACTTTCTTTGAGCAGCTTTCTGCTCAGCAGACCCCTGAATACCTTTGGATTGGCTGCTCCGACAGCCGGGTTCCGGCTAATCAGATAGTCGGTAAGATGCCGGGGGAAGTATTTGTCCACCGCAATATCGCCAACGTGGTAATACACACGGATCTCAACTGCCAATCGGTGATTCAGTACGCGGTAGAAGTGCTGAAAGTAAAGCACGTGATCGTCTGTGGCCACTATGGCTGTGGCGGTGTGATGGCGGCCATGGGGAGCTCGCAGTTCGGGCTTATTGATAACTGGTTGCGCAATATCAAGGACGTGTACCGTCGGCATGAGCAAGAGTTGGCAGCAATCGAGGATGAAACGGAGCGCGTCAACAAGTTGTGTGAATACAATGTGCTCGCGCAGCTTGAAAATGTGTGCCACACCACCACCATTCAGAATGCTTGGGCGCGCGGCCAGGAGCTGTATGTTCACGGCTGGATTTACAGCATTAAAGATGGGCTGATTCGCGATTTGCGCTCAACGATCTCTGCGCCAGATCAGTTGTCCGATGTCTATCAGGTAGCCAGTCAGGAGTAATCTTACTGCCGTCACCCGTCTGGGTGGCGAGCCTTCTCCAATAGCCGTCTTACAATGGGCCTTTTGCGACCAAGAGGCCCGTTGTCATGCCCGTTTCCCCTGTAAATCTCAGCGATAAGAAAATTCTGATAACCGGCCCGACCGGGCAGGTTGCGCGACCGGTAGTGGAAGCACTGGCAAAGATGGCTCAGGTGACCGCGTTGGCGCGTTTCACGGATGAGGCGGTGCGAGCGGAAGTGGAAAGCCTTGGTGTTACGACGGTGCGGGCTGATCTGGCTGATAAAGCATCGCTTGATAATTGCCCGACAGATTTCGATTACATTCTTAACTTTGCAGTCGTGAAAAGCGGTGATTTCGACTACGATCTGCGCGCTAACGCCGAGGGTGTCGGTAACCTGATGACTCACTGCCGTGGTGTGAAAGCGTTTTTGCACTTTTCTTCTACCGCGGTTTACGAGTATGCGGGACACTCGCCGCGCAAAGAGTCTGATCCGTTAGGGGATAACCATCGCGTGATGTTCCCCACCTACAGTATTGCAAAAATCGCGGCGGAAACCGTGTGTCGGTTTGTTGCTCATCAGCATGGCATTCCCACAACTATTGCGCGTTTGAGCGTGCCTTATGGCGATAACGGTGGTTGGCCGTTCTTTCATTTGCTGATGATGAAAGAAGGGATCCCGATTGATGTGCATCCGGAGCAACCCAATACCTACAACCTGCTGCACGCAAATGATTACATGGAGAAAATTCCCTATCTGTTGGCGGCTGCCAGTCCAGAGGTTACCACCACAAATTTCGGGGGTTCGCAGGCTGTCAGTATTGAGCAGTGGTGCGCCTATCTTTCCGAGTTGAGCGGGTTCGAGCCGGTGTTCAACCCGAATCCTAAAGCTTTTGGAGCGCTTGAGATTGATACCACGCGCATGCATGAGCTCATTGGTGAGACACAAACCGATTGGCGCGCGGGTATTCGCTCCATGGTAGAGCATTTGGCGCCGGATTTGATCAAGAGCTGAAGCGCCGTAGGCGCTTCAGCTCTTCAGTGGTTAGCGCACTACACTTTCTTTTTCGCGGCGGCTTTTTTCTTGGCGGGGGCTTTTTTGGCTGCTGCCTTTTTAGCCGGGGCTTTCTTGGCAGCGGCTTTTTTCTTGGCGGCGGCTTTCTTTTTCGGGGCTGCTTTTTTCTTACTGGCAGTCGGTTTCTTTTTGGCCGACAGGCGCGCTTTGCTTGCCGTAATGGCGCGGTTGTATTCCTGTTTTATCGCGGCGAAATCTTCTTTGGTTAGCGATAGCACGGCGCGTGCATCGTCTTCAAGATCTTTGGCTTTATCCAGTGCCTCTCTGGCTTTCTGAATCTGCTTATCCAAGCGGCTGTTGAATTCTTTCTTAGCCTTATTCTGCAGCTCTTTCAGGCGCTTTTGTTCGTCGCTGATACGTTTGCGAGCCTTTTCCACCTGTCCTTTGGCTTGGTCAACGGCTTTCTCTGCATCCGCTACGAGGCTGTTACGGGCTGATTCTAGTTTCTTTTCCAGTGACTCGATTTCTTTTTTGATTGCAGCGATAGGGTCTGAAGCTTTGCTTGTGGCCATCCGAAGCATCCTTATTTGCAATGAAGTGATAGCGTTACCGGTTGAACAATCGATCACCAATTCTGGCATGTGACCGCTGTCGACAGCATAACAATAGCAGAATGAAAAAATTTGAACAGGATTTGATCAATATGAAGTTATCGGTCATAAAAAAAGCCCCCTAGCGTAAGCGAGGGGGCTTTGTGTGAAGCGGCTCTGTGCTTAGCCGTTTTCCAGCGCAGTGGTGATGTCCACAACCGCTTTCTTACCGTCACCAAACACCATCAATGTGTTGTCGAGAGCAAACAGCGGGTTGGGCAGGCCTGCAAAACCAGCGCTCAAGCTGCGCTTGATAACAACAACTGTGCGGGCTTTGTCCACGTTTAGAATGGGCATGCCGTAGATTGGGCTGCCTTTGTCTTCACGGGCCATCGGGTTGGTTACGTCGTTAGCGCCCAGCACAATTGCCACGTCGCAGTCGTCAAACTGCGGGTTGATGCGTTCCATCTCCACCAGTTTTTCGTAGGGAACTTCCGCTTCAGCCAGTAGCACGTTCATGTGGCCAGGCATACGTCCCGCAACCGGGTGAATCGCGTACAGCACTTCACCGCCGTTGCGCTCGATAGCGTCAGCCAGTTCACGCACCGCGTGCTGAGCTTGCGACAGTGCCATGCCAAAGCCGGGTACGATGATGACTTTCTGTGCAGTTTCCAGCAGCATGCCAACTTCGTCGGGTGATGCGCTGGTGATTTTGCCTTCGTAGATCTCGTCGCCGGCGCCTTCGCCGCCAGTGTCTGCGCCCATGCGGCCAAACAGTACGTTGGGCAGAGAGCGGTTCATCGCCACGCACATGATGTTAGTCAGGATAAGACCAGAGGCACCGACCAGTGAGCCGGATACGATCAGTACGGTGTTGCCCATGACGAAACCGGCGAATGCCGCAGCGATACCGGAGTAGCTGTTCAGCAGGGCAATAACAACTGGCATATCAGCGCCGCCAATGGGCAGTACCAGGGTCAGGCCGAGAACAGCAGCAGCGCCAATGGCCAGCCAGAAATACAGCGTGTTGGTCGGATCGATGGCCAGCATCACGGAGCTTGCCAGAGCACCAATCAGCAGCAGGCCGTTAAAACCCGTCATACCGGGAAAGCCAATCGGCTGGCCGGGCATGATTTCCTGCAGTTTGGCAAAAGCAATCACAGAGCCGGTAACGGTTACCGCGCCGATGATAACGGTCAGGGCAATTGTGATCATGGTGATCGTGCCCAGTGCGCCGTCGGCAAAGCCCGCGCCGCCCAGAGTCTGGAGGTAGCTTGCAGCGGCCAGGCCCAGTGACGCGCCGCCACCAAAGCCGTTCAGAATGGCAACCAGCTGAGGCATGGCAGTCATTTGAACTTTTTTGGCCAGAACAAAGCCGATAACACCGCCGAGAACGGCGCCAGCAATGATCAGCTCAAAGCTGATAATGCTGTTGTCGAGCAGGGTAACGGCAACGGCAACCAGCATACCGGTGGCTGACATCATGTTGCCGCGCACGGCAGTTTTCGGGCGGGTCAGCCCTTTAATACCCAGAATAAACAGGATCGCTGCTGCCAGGTAGGCGAGGTTCATCCATATATCCAGCATGGTTTAATCCTTCCTCTTGAACATGGCGAGCATACGGTTGGTGACCATATAGCCGCCAACCACGTTAATAGACGCGAGTGTTACCGCGACAAAGCCAAGCCAGCGGGCAACTTCGCCGCCGTCGGTGTTGCCGGCAGCCAGAATGGCGCCTACAACCGCAATCCCGGAGATTGCATTGGTGCCCGACATCAGTGGGGTGTGCAGTGTGGGTGGAACCTTGGTGATCAGCTCCACACCGAGCATGAGGGCGAGCACAAACAGGCTCACCTGCATAATCAGAATTTCCATGCTTACTCTCCTGTTTTCTCTTCAGCTTCTTCTTGGGGAGTGCCCAGCTGCATGGCGGGAAGCCCGAGAATGTTGCGAATCATGGCGTGAGTGACTTCGCCATCGTGAGTAACCACGGTGCCGGCAACCACTTCGTCGTCGAAATCGAATTCCAGTACACCTTCATCGTTCAGCAACAGATCCAGCAGGGTGGTCAGGTTGTTGCCAAACATCTGGCTAGCGTGGAAGGGGTGACGTGCCGGCAGATTAAGCGGGCCGGAGATGATCACGCCGTTAACGTTGATGGTTTCGCCTGCCTTGGTGGCGGCGCAGTTACCACCGCGCTCGGCGGCAATATCAACAATCACGGTGCCTGGCTGTACCGACTTGAGCATCTCTTCGGTGATCAGTACCGGAGAGCGGCGGCCTGGTACGGCAGCTGTGGTGATGATGATGTCCTGCTCGGCAAGCACCTTGGCCAGCGCAGCCTGCTGCTGAGCGAGCTGCTCGGCAGTCTGCTCTTTGGCGTAGCCGCCAGAATCCTCAGATTCGTTATTTTCCAGCTCGAGATCAACTGGCTTGGCACCAACAGAGATGATTTGGTCGCGGGCAGCGGGGCGGATGTCATAGGCTGAAACGACAGCGCCGAGGCGTTTGGCGGTGGCGCAGGCCTGCAGGCCGGCAACACCAGCACCGAGAATCAGAACCTTGGCGGCTTTCAAGGTGCCCGCTGCAGTCATCATCATCGGGAAGATGCGCGGTGCCAGCGAGGCGCCGTGCAGAACAGCGTGGTAACCGCCGATGGTAGCCATGGAAGACAGTACGTCCATGCTCTGGGCGCGGCTGATGCGGGGCACCATCTCCAGACCCAGTGACGTTACGCCAGTATCGGCGATCTTTTGGGCCAGCTCGGCTTCACCCAGAGGGTCGAGCATGCCGGCAATGATCTGGCCTTTGCGCAGGCGGGCGAGGTGTTCGTCGCGCACGCTGGGGTCAGGGCTGACGGGCTGAATGGCGAGTACCACTTCCGAGCGTTCATAGATGGTGTTTGTCGAATCGACAATCTCGGCACCAGCGTCAATATAGTCCTGGTCGGAAATACCAGCGGCCAATCCGGCTCCGGCCTCTACCAGGCAAGTCTGGCCCTTGTCGACCAGCTTCTGGATATTCGGGGGTGTGAGCGCTACGCGGGTTTCTCCGGCGGCGTGCTCACGGCACAGTCCAATTATCACACCAAGCTCCTTAGTTTGCTGCTTGCAGGTACCCACGTTGGTGTTATAACCACGTTTTTGCGGGCGTAGAGGGGGAGGGATTACCGCTCTGATAATATGCCAAAAACTCCCCCCCAGGAATAAGGCACAGCTGTCGAGCAGTATACGTTTTTCTGGTTTATTCAGGCAATTAATGGCAGTTATAATGCCTATTGATTGCTATGATGGGGTTGCCCATCCAAATTTGCCGCCGTATTGTGCCTAAATTAATCAGCATCGTCACATTTTTTTCTAGGCTAAACGAGGTAGGCAGTGTTCGGCGATGCTCTTCACATGGGAATTTGAATGATGACAGATAAGAAAACTGAGATTGAAGCGGCGGTATTCAGGCGCCTTGTGGCGCACTTGGATAGTCGCAAAGACGTGCAGAATATCGACCTTATGAATCTGGCCGGCTTTTGTCGCAATTGTCTGTCCAAGTGGTATGTGGCTGCCGCTGAAGAGCGTGGAGACAGTATTGATTACGATGGCGCGCGGGAAATTGTGTACGGCATGCCCTACGACCAATGGAAGGCTAAATACCAGCAGGACGCGACGCCGGAGCAATTGGCCGCATTTGGCAAGAAGGATGACTAGCAAAAACGGCTGCTAAACTGCGACAGTCCGTGTCGATGTTGTGTTAACCCTATCGCAAATCGTTAATGTTTAGTCGCAAATCCGTAACATTTTACAGAGCTTAATGTGTTCAACTGCCATTATTCGCCTGATTTTTTGGCAACTCGGAGACAGAGCAATGATTCGGATAGCTAACGCCCTACCTAAACGGAATATCGCGTGGGCTGTACTGGCGGGCGTGGGTTTCTTTCTGGTTGGCTGCAATGGTAGTGATTCAGATGACCCGGCCCCGGCGCCGACTGGTGAGGTCAGTATGGCGGTCACGGATGCGCCCGTGGATGGTGTTAATCGAGTAAAGGTGACCTTCAACCGGGTGGAGCTCAAACCGGCTCAGGGTGACAAAATCACCGTTGACTTAGATCCTCCGGTCACCGTTTCCAATCTGTTGGATCTGACGGGCAATGCTGCGGCAGACGTGCTGGGTAAAACGACAGTGCCCGCCGGTGACTACAACTATATGCGCTTATATATGGTAGGTGGCAGCCCCAGCAGTGAGGTAGAAGAAGATACCGGTGGTCTTTTTGACCTGCTCTTGCCGGGGCAGCAGGCGGGCGCCGAAAATCGATTTCTGCAGCTGGTTTCTGGCTTTACGGTTCCTGCTGGCGGCAGTGCGGACTTTACCGTTGATATAGACCTGCGCAAAGCGCTCACCAAACCCAGCGGCAAAAACCACTATCTGCTCAGACCAGCGCTGCGTGTTGTCAACAACGTAGAGGTGGGCACTATCCGGGGTAGTGTGGATTCAGCACTGTTGGCCGATACCAGCTGCAATAATAATGTGGCAACAGATGAGGGTGTGGCGGTCTACCTTTACGAAGCTGATGTGGTGGCGATGGGTGATGTTTTTGTCGATGAGAACGGGCAGTGCCAACACTGCAAAACTGATTCGGGCAAAGTAGAGGTCACGCCGCTAACCACAGCAAATGTGAAGCAGAACGCGCAGACTGGCAGCTACGAATACACCGTGGGCTTTGTCGAAGCTGGCGAGTACAAAATTGCGCTCACTTGCCAATCCTTGGCCGATGACCCGGAAGTGGATGACGATATCGGGTTTCTGCAATCTACAAGCGTGAGTGTTGCGGCGAATCAGACGGCAGAGGTGAACTTCACCGCTTCGCCGTAACACATCTCCTATGTCAACCTTCTACAGCGGCGCCTAAAGGGCGCCGTTTGGTATGAATCGGTTGGTTGTGTTTGTGCGAATCCAGCTCAGTTCGTCGCGTGATAGTTTTTCACCGCGCCGCTTCAGCAGGCGGTTGATCCAGATCGCCGGGTTTTGGTCGGCAACGTCGCAACCACTCACCAGGATTTCCGCCCGCACGAAAAATCGCAGCAGGGTGTGTAATTGGTCGGACGAATAGTGTTCGAGCGTTTCGCGCCAGCGTGCTTCCGGTAGGCGCATTATGGCAGCCAGACGCTGTGCTTCATCGTCAGTGTGTAACTGTGCGAGAGATTCAAGTTGATCCGTCGCGCTGATCTCGAGGGCTTTATCGAGTAGCGCTTTGTCAATGCTCTGGTCTGAATCAGGTGGGGTCCAGCTATCTACGCTCATCGGTTAAACCTCTCGGGTGGGTAAAATCAAGCAGGCACGCGGCCTGAAGCTTGTGGTATTTTATCGGGAGCGTTGACGCTTGCACACTGTTGTCAGTTACTGACAGCTGGGTGATAGTAACTGAACAATAATGAGCACAGGAGTATAACGATGAGTGAAGTAGATCCGGTAATGCTTGTGGATTATGGGCCGCTGCAAGCGTTGATCGGCGTATGGGAAGGTGATCAGGGGATGGATGTGTCACCTGAGCCTGATGCAGTTGAAGAAAACCCCTACTATGAAACCATTGTGTTTGAAGCCGCAGGTGACGTAACCAATGCCGAAACCCAGAAGCTGTCAATTTTGCGTTACCACCAGGTGGTAAAGCGCAAGCGCAACGACGAGGTGTTTCACGATCAGATTGGCTATTGGACGTGGGATCGCAGTGACAATACCATCTCTTTCTCCCTGGCCATTCCGCGTGCGGTTACGGTGTTGGCTGGTGGGCAGTGGCAGCCGGGCAGCAATGAGCTGTCAGTGAAAGCCACCGCTGACGGCGCTGATTGGGGAATTTCCCAATCGCCCTTTATGCTGGCGAAGGCAAAAACCACGGCGTTTGAAATGGCCGTGACTGTCGATGGCGATTCCCTGCGCTACAGGCAAACCACCTTCCTGAGTATCTACGGGAAGGAATTTCCCCACACGGATGAAAATACGCTCAAGCGCGTGGGTTAACCTGGTGACGGCTGTAGTTTCCTCTTGCAATGGAAAATGCTCGTGACGCATCCGTGTATCTGGGTTGATGCCGATGCCTGCCCCAAGGTCGTCCGCGAGATACTGTTTCGCGCTGCCCAGCGCACCGGTATTCGCCTGACGCTGGTTGCCAACCAGTCTATCGTCGTGCCGGCCAATCCGAATATCACTGCCATTCAAGTGCCTTCCGGCTTTGATATCGCCGACAATGAAATTGTGCGGCGGGCGGGCGCGGGTGATCTGGTAATTACCGGTGACATTCCTCTGGCGGCCGAAGTTATGGAGAAAGGCGCGCAGGCATTGAACCCCCGTGGTGAGCTGTATACCGAGAACACCATACGACAGCGTCTCAACATGCGCGATTTTATGGATACGTTGCGTGCGAGCGGCGTGCAAAGTGGCGGTCCGCCACCACTCGGTCAGCGCGAACGCCAGCAATTTGCCAATGCGCTTGACCGCTACCTTGCACAGTGTGACCTCTGACAGCGTGCTGTGATCGGCAGACAATTACCTGCGTGAATTACCTGAGCGCTGTTACTTAACGGGAAAAAGGCCCGCGGGCCTACAGGACGACTCGCGGGCAGAAAGGGAAAGGTGGCAGAAATCAGCTGTTGGTCAACAGGGTGTTGAAGAGCGAAGCTTGCCGGTTGATGCTGGCAGCAAGTGATTTCAATCGACCTACGTAATAGTTGAAGCTGAAAGTGTCGAGTTGATTGCACTCTTCCAGCATTTTTTCGGCGGAAAAAATGTAGTTCTGGATAGTGGCAACGGCCTGCTGCATTTCTGTGTAATCGGCTTCGCGAGCATCGGGCACGCTGGGCGATTCGTAGAAAACAGCGACGGAGCAATCGGCAAATGCCGATGTAGTGCCTGCCAAAATGAGCAGGGCTAAGCATAGAGACTTATACATAACACGATACCTCCTTTGGTCACGTTTCGTGCGCATTCAGTAAAGCAATGCCTATGCCAAAAGATCTAATAATATATCTATATGTCTTAAGTGCGCGCGGTGGTTGGGTTTTTACAGATTGAGCAGTGGGTCGGCGTATAGTCATTGGCCGTTATTACGCACTAAGAGGGTTCAGGCGCCGCAGCGTGGGGCGTTGTCGCAGACGTGGAAGGTTTTCGTTGCCCCGCGCTGCAGCACGGTTGTGTGCTGTTAGGCGGGGCGATTATGGTGCATGCGCTGCTACAGCTTCTCCAGTACCAGCGGCATATCATCCAGTGGTTTGGCAAAGGGAAAATGCTGCACTTTTGCTGGATACTGGTAGCCATCGACAAACTTCAGTCGGTAGCGGCTGAGCATATCAGCCAGCACGCATTTGTAGAGCATGCCAGCAAAATGCAGACCGATACATTTGTGCGCGCCACCGCCGAAGGGGGCCCACATAAAGGGATGTTTTTTGTGCTCCTCCCTGCCCGGGGCAAAACGGTCGGGGTCAAAGTTGTGGGGGTTCGTCCACCACTCTTCCATACGATGTGTGTAAAGCGGTGATGCCTGAATCAGGGTGTGGGCAGGAACGGAGTGGCCATCGATTTCTGTATCGCGCACGGTGCGCCGCATCAGTTGTGGTACTGGCGGGTGCAGGCGCAGTACTTCCTTGAACAGCATTTCGGTGTCTTTCAGGTTATCACCTAAATCTTCGAATTCGATATGGGGCTTGTTGAGAGCGAGCACCTCGGCGCGCACGCGATCTTGCCAGTCTTGGTGGCGGGCGAGAAATGAGGCGGTCATTGTCAAGGCGCTGGTGGTGGTGTCGTGCGCGGCCAACAGTAGAAATATCAGGTGCTCGCCAACGACCTTCTCAGAGAAGAGTTGGCCATTTTCGTCGGTTTCTTTGGCGAAAAAGCTGGCCATATCGCGGCCATCACTTTGTCGTTTCTCACCGACCAGACTAATGAAAAACTTTTCCAGGCCGCGACGGCCATCCATCCCTCGGCGGTAAAGTAATCCTGGCCAATCCTTGCGAATGAGGGCGACCGTGGCGGCCATCATGTCGAGAAAATCCTGGTTCAACTGCTGGGTCTCGGGGCCCTCGAGGTCGAGGCCAAGAAAGACTTTGGCTGCAATATCCAGCAGCAGCTCTTTCACGTTCGGGTAGAACTTAAAGTCTGCCTGTTGTCCCCAGGAGTTGATACTGCTGTCTATCACGCTATGAACATCTTCCACATAGCCTTTCATCGCGTCGTTTTTGAAGGCTGTCTGCATGATGCGTCGATGAATTTTGTGTTCGCCGAAGTCACGCATCAATAGGCCGCCGGCGAAGAAATCGCCGAGTGGGCCGTCGTATCCCATTCGTGGTGAAAAGATCTGTTCCGGATCCAGTGTCAGTAGTTTGATGTACTCGGGGCCGAGTGCAACAAGCATGCGATTGAACGTGAGTGAGGCTTTTGAGATTGGGCCGTACTGTTTGTACATCTTGTCCAGTACCGCGTAGGGCTCAACCAGAAAGGGAAAGGTGTAGCCAATAAGTGGCAGCCCGTATTTACCCGGGAGGTGGTCGAGATTGCGATTATCTTTGGCGTGAACGTAGCTGTAATCAGTGGATTGTGAGGGCATGGAAACGTGTCTCCCTTGGGGTTTGTGGTTGCTGGAACTACAAACTAATAGTTATTAGTGTCGAGCATACAGCGAGTGCTCAAAGCTGTCATGTGTTTCGATCATACGCCGCACCCGCAGGTCGGGCAACGGGGTTCATCCTGCCCTGGCGGTAGTCTATAGTGTAAAAAAACTTTAAGGAAAACTATGGCCGATCAAACACATACACGCGTATGCATCTACGGGGCCGGGAGTATTGGCACCTACGTAGGGGGGCGTTTGCAAGCTGCCGGGGTGCCGGTCACGCTGATCGGGCGGCCGAAGATTGCCGGTCAGATTGGTCGGCATGGTTTGCGATTAACCAACTGGCAGGGCAGCGATGTACGGCTGGACGCCAGCGATATTCGTTACGTGACAAATGATGCGGTTGCGGCGGAGGCTGATCTAATTATTGTGGCTGTTAAATCGGCGGCGACAGGGTCCGTGGGAAAGGCGCTGGCGGGGCGAATTGCGCCCACAACGGTGGTGCTGAGCCTGCAAAATGGTATTGGTAATGCACGCACTCTTGCCGACTACTTGCCGGACAACCCTGTATTGACGGGAATGATTTCCTTTAACGTGCTGCAACGCGGTGAGGGGCATTTTCATGCAGGCACGGAGGGCGAGTTAATGTGTGAAAGTCACCCCGTGCTTGAAGCCTTGCAGCCGTTCTTTGCCAAAGCTGAATTGCCACTGGAATTGCGCGACGATATGCACGCTGTGCAATGGGCGAAATTGCTGATGAATCTCAATAACCCAATCAACGCGTTGTCGGGAATCCCACTGCTCGATGAGCTGTCGCAACGCAATTATCGTCGCTGCCTGGCGCTGTTGATTGCGGAAACCCTGTCGGTGCTTAAAGCCAATGGCATCAAGCCAGCAAAGCTGATGCCGATACCGATGAGTCTGCTGCCGTGGGTGCTCAGATCGCCGGACTGGCTGTTCAAGCGGCTCGCTAGTCAGATATTGGCGATTGATCCGGTTGCGCGTTCTTCGATGTGGGAAGATCTGGATGTAGGCCGGGTAACCGAAATCGACTGGCTGAACGGCGAAGTTGTGCGACAGGCCGAAAAGCAGGGGGTTGCGGTACCGGCCAATCGGCGGATTGTCGCCTTGATTAAACAGGCGGAGCAGGGCGGTCGGCGCAATTGGCAAGGGCGCGAGTTGTTGGAGGCCCTGCAGGAGGGCGAGTGAATTTCACCGATAAAGCTTTTATGGTCACAGGCGCGGCTTCCGGTATTGGTGAAGCCTGCGTGCGCCGCGCTGGCGAATTAGGTGCGTCCATTCTGTTGTGTGATATCGATGTGGAGAAGGGCGAGGCGCTCACGCAGTCGCTTCAGGCAGAGGGTGTCGATTGCCGTTTTCACGTCTGCAATGTGTCGGCCGAACAGGATGTTGAAACGGCTGTGCGCAAGGCCATTAAATATTTTGGTGGTCTTGACTGCGCCATCAATAATGCCGGTATTGTTGGTCCAGCCTGCGCACTGGAAGACTATTCACTGGAAGACTGGAATCGGGTAATAGCGGTGAACCTGACGTCGGTCTTTCTTTGCGTAAAACACCAGTTACGGGTCATGAAGCCGCGTCAGGCCGGGGCAATTGTCAATGTAGCGTCGGGTGCGGGTTTGATGGGCACGCCGAATCTGGCAGCCTACTGTGCCTCCAAGCACGGGGTTCTGGGAATTACCCGCACGGCGGTGGCTGAGAACCCGCAGGCGGACGTGCGCATCAATGCAATCTTGCCCGGCTCTACTCGTACGCCGATGCTAGAACAAAGCATGGCTGCCAGTGATGCGGTGAGTGCCATGATCATGCAGAGCATTCCCTGCGGTCGTCTGGCTGAGCCGACTGAAGTGGCTGAAGCTGCGCTGTGGCTCTGCTCTGATGGTGCGAGCTATATCAACGGGCATTCGCTGGTGGTGGATAACGGCGGGATGGTCAGTTGAGCTCTGACGAGGTGTGGTCAGAGCCTTTCCTGGGCGATATTGAAGCGTTCCTGGTAGGGTTTGAAGCGCTTGCGTTCTTCTTCCAGCCGCAACCCGGTGGCGGTAAACAGGTAGCGGTGCCGATCCAGCTGTTCATAATCGTGCTGGCCAAGCCAGGTGGTCATTGCTTCGCGGGCATTTTTTGTCAGCGGCAGTGAAAAGTGTCGGTATATTTTGTCCACCGCCGCCAGTGGGTTGTCAGTAATGTCACTGTAGTGTAGGTCGAGAATGGGTTCGCGCGTGCGCAGGCGCGCTTCGCGTAACTCGCGATTGCGTGTCAGCCCCTCGCTAACCAATTCCGCCTGTTGGCGGGCAATGTCGCGGATGTCGACTGCATCCGACGACACGCTGCGCAGGGTGTATGTCAGGTTGCTCAAGGCAGACACCGATTTCAGTGGGTCGCGGTGCACCTGTACCACCATCGCATCCGGGTAGCGCTGCAGCAGTTTGTCCAAATGCCATAAATGGCTAGGCGACATGAGCACCCAGCGTTCTGCTTTGTGCCGCCATTGCAGATACTGCAAAAACTGGTAATGAATATTGTAGGCGCCGCGAAAGTTTGCATCATGGCTCAGCCAGCGTTGATAAGAAGGCACGCGGTAGCTCACATTGAAACTCATCGCCATAAAGTTCATGGCGCTAATGGAAACGCATTCCTGCGGCCGCTGCGCACCCATCGGGTAGAGCTTTTTCAGGTCTGGCATAAGGCGCTGGGTATTTTTCAGTTCGCGCTCTACCTTGCCGATGCGCGAGTCGCTGAAATAGGATTCAGTTCGCGGCGGCGGAAAGGGGTAGCGCATTTCCCACGTCTTGGGTACCCGGTTGTCTGGATCCTGTGCTAGCAGATCGTGCAGCATGGTTGTGCCCGATTGCGGCGGGCCAGTAATGATCAGGGGGCGGAGTATGGGAGAACCACTCAGCTCCCTATTCACTTTAAAGGCGTGGATAAGCTTCAGCCGGTTTTCCAATACATGCAATAGCTCAGCCTGCGCCACCATGCGACCAAAGGGAGTCAGGTTGGCTTCGCTTTCCAGTGCATCGCAAAGGCAGGTGAGCCCTTCTTTAAAATCATCTGGCCCAAAATCATTCAGGTTTGTGCTGCGGCGTGCCCGTTTCATGAGCGAGCGGGGCTTGAGTGAGGCGCCGCGCAAACCAAACAGGCGCAGACTTTTGCCCGCCATGTTCAGTAATCTCAGGTTGAAAGGGAGTGATGCCTTGTACATCAAGGGATGATCCGTGCCGCGAAGGGCGACAGTCTACCGCAGGCGGGAGCGTCGAGGCCAGCCACGCCATGCTCTTGTGAAAGCGATGCGCGTCACCCATTGAGGGGATGGTCTGGGAGCCACACCAAACTATAGTACGCTGACGATAATTCATACTCATCAGGAGTTGACCGATGATTGATCTGGAAGCTATTGAGCTGATAAAGCAGCTGAAGGCCCGCTATTTCCGATTTCTGGATACCGCAAACTGGGAGGGCATGCAGCGCTCTGTGTTCACGGCCGACGCGACGATAAATTTCAAGAGCCCGTCCTACGACATCAGCTTCAAGGGTTGGGGTGACATAGAAAACTTTTACAAAAGCGCATTTACCAAAACCCGCTTTGGTATGCACAACGGACACCACCCGGAAATTACCGTGTCGGGAGATACTGCCGTTGGACTGTGGTACCTGCACGATATTTTCGTGAACCTGGACGACAACACCCAGTTTGAAGGCAGCGCCCTGTACCGTGACGAGTACGTCAAGAAAGACGGTGAGTGGCGAATCCAGAATTCTGCCTATGAGCGTCTGTTCGAGCAGATCAGCAAACGTCCAGACGATGTGAAAGTGACCGCAATTCCGATTGGCAACCGCTTTGCCTGCGACTGATGCGATACTTCGATGACATCGTCGTCGGCACGCGGGTGGAGGGTTCGAGCACCTACACCCTCAGTGCCGACGAGATTAAAGCCTTTGCCGGTCAGTGGGATCCAATGCCCTTTCATGTGGATGAAGCAGCCGCCGCAGCATCGCCATTGGGGGTGTTATTTGCGTCGAGCATTCACACCGTAGCCATTGGTGTGCGGCTGAGTCACGATATGG
Organism: Litorivivens sp.; assembly: GCF_057445395.1. Classification (NCBI taxonomy): domain Bacteria; kingdom Pseudomonadati; phylum Pseudomonadota; class Gammaproteobacteria; genus Litorivivens; species Litorivivens sp. The sequence continues at coordinate 11,807 of NZ_JBVBUV010000005.1, read as the reverse complement.
CTCAGGAGCCGATGGCTGTGGTGGCGGGTCTGGGTTGGGATAGCGTGCGGTTTCACTGCCCAGTTTGTGCCGGTGACACTCTGCGGGTAGCGGCTGAGATTGTCGACAAGCGGGTATCTCGCAGCAAGCCGGATCGCGGCGTGTGTACTACCCAAATAGAGCTCTACAATCAGCGCGATGAGTTGGCCGTGAGCTACAAAGTCGCCAGCTTGGTACTCAAGCAGCCTGGTTGAATACCTGTCTCTTTCTTCATCTTTGATGGCTTGCGTCTCTTACTATCCGGTCGTATAGTCAGTGAGCATTGGCACATCAGCGATCGCCACTTTTCCATGTCTAATAACCGCAGGTGACCCCCCATGATTACCAGTTTCGATGATTACTGTATCCACCAGACACCGTTTCCGGTGGCAGAGCCTTCCACCAGTGACCGCAATTTCTATGATCGTTACTGGTTTAATGGCTTTGACGAAAGTGGCAGCTACCTGTTTGAAATTGGTTTTGGCCTCTACCCCAATCGCCACATCATGGATGGCCATTTTAGTGTGGCCAAGGGCAACCGGCAGTATGCCTTTCACGCTTCACGTAGAGCGCCAAAAGATCGAAAGGAAACGGTCGTTGGGCCGCTGAGCATTTTTATCGAAAAACCTATGCGGCAGGTGCGGGTAAAGCTGGAAGCCAACGAACACGATATAGAGTGTGATCTGCTGTTCACGGCGGCCAGCGTGCCTCATCGCGAGCCGCCCAATATCATGCACGACGATGGTCACCTCATTATGCACACCTCGCGTTTTACCCAACTGGGTTACTGGGAGGGGTATTTCAGTATCGACGGTGAGCGCACCGAAGTGAAAAAGGCCTATGCTATTCGCGACAAATCCTGGGGCGTGCGCCCGGTGGGTGAGCCGCAGGGTGGCGCGCCAGGGTTGCTGAACGACGAGCCCGGGGTTTACTGGGTATGGAATCCGGTCAATTGGGGCGACGTTTGCACCCAGATGGGAACCTTTGAAGACCGTGATGGGCACCCGACGCAGGTGAGTGCGGACCTGCTGCCGCTTTACGCCAACCTGGAGGATATTCCCGAAGGCGAAGAGCCCGGCATTACCAAGATGACCGAGGTAAAGCACAAGCTCAGCTGGAACAAGGGCACACGGCTGGCGTCTGGCGGTGAAATGAATTTTTCCGACAAAAATGGCAACAACTACGACTACACTCTCGAGCCGTTGCAAAAGTTTTACATGCTGGGCATTGGCTATAACCACTTTGAGTGGGGTCACGCCTACTGGAAAGGCGAGCTGGAAACGGGCCGTGAAGAGTGGAATCTGGACGAGATTAACCCGCTCGACTATCAGTTTATCCACACCCACCAAGTGGTTCGCGCCACCATGGGTGACAAGGTGGGCATGGGTACGCTGGAAACCATCGTGATTGGGCGTCATGAACCTTCAGGATTCAAGGATTTCTTCGACGGCGCCGAGTAAACCCGGCTGGCGACGGTATTTCTCACCGTCGCCATTTAATCGCCACCATTCCCGACTACACTTGAAGTAACAGCTTTTGCTTCAAGGAGTTACAGGTGAAAATAGGCGTTCCCACCGAAATTAAACCCCAGGAATATCGCGTTGCTCTGATGCCCGAGCAAGTGGCGTTGCTGTGCAAGGCCGGGCATAGCGTCTGCGTGCAGCGCGGAGCGGGCGAAGGTAGCGGTTTTCTCGATAAGGATTATCGCAGTGCGGGCGCCACTATTGTCGACGGTGCGCAGCAGCTATTTGACGCGGCGGAACTCATCGTAAAGGTGAAAGAGCCCCAGTCGGAAGAGTGTGCGCGGCTGCGTGCTGGGCACGTGCTATTTACGTATTTGCATCTGGCACCTGATCGCGCCCTCGTCGATTCCCTGCTCGACAGCGGCGCGACGGCTATCGCTTATGAAACGGTGCGCGATGAGAGTAATCGCCTGCCTCTACTCTTTCCTATGAGTGAAATAGCCGGACGTGTTGCGGCCCAGGCGGCCGCGCGATGTCTCGAAAAGCCACTGGGTGGAAGTGGCATTCTGCTCGGCGGAGCCACCGGCGTTGAGCCGGCAAAGACGCTAATACTTGGCGGCGGTGTGGTGGGGGTTAACGCGGGGCTGATTCTCAGCGGCATGGGTGCGCAGGTGACCGTCCTTGACAGTTCTGAGACCAAGCGCGCGCAGCTGGCGCAGGAGTGGGGGCGTTGTTTTCAGATCGGCGCCTCTGACGCGGCTACTCTGGGCGAACTGTTGCCCGAGGCTGATGTGGTTATTGGCGCTGTACTGGTGCCCGGCGACGCCAGCCCGAAACTGATTCGGCGGCGTGACCTTGCGCGTATGAAAAGTGGGGCTGTGCTGGTTGATGTGGCAATCGACCAGGGCGGATGTTTTGAGAGCAGTCGACCAACCACGCATGCTGCGCCTTCCTTTATAGAGCAGTGTGTGGTGCATTACTGTGTTGCAAATATTCCGGGCGCGGTACCGCGTACCGCGACGGCAGCGCTTTCTCGGGCGACCTTTCCCTATATTCAGGCCTTGGCAGACAAGGGCTGGAAGGCGGCGATGCAGGCTGACCCGGGCCTGGCGAGCGGGCTCAGTGTCTGTGGCGGCCGGCTTGTCTGTCCGGCCGTGGCGCGGGCTCAAGCGCGGCCGTTTGTCGAACTGGAGTCTGTCCTCGCTTAACGATCATTGTTCTGTGAAACACCCCCTACATAACCTCTTGATATAAGAATGCGTAATCATAGTCCTTTCTGATTACGCATAATCCTTGATTCGTTTCTAGGTGCTGGCTAGACTGTCTGCCACATTTTTTGGATTTCACGGAAATGTCGGACACTAAATTACCGCTGAGTTTGCCCGCACTGATTGCTTGGGCTGCCAATGAATATAAAGATCAGGTCGCGATCAAGGAAGAAACTCGGCGGGTGAGCTATGCCGAGCTGGCAGGGCTGGCACAGCGTTCGGCGGCGGCGTTTCTGGCAGCGGGTGTTAATAAAGGCGATCGTGTCGCCATCTGGGCGCCGAATATGACTGAGTGGATCGAAGCGGCTATCGGCTTGCAGTCTGCCGGGGCCGTGCTGGTACCGCTCAATAACCGTCTGCAAGGGGCGGAAGCTGCCGACATCCTGCGGCGCAGCGGTGCGCGCATTCTGCTGACCTACACGCGCCTGGAAAAGGGCGAGCCACTGGCGCTGCTAGAGAGTGAATCTCTTCCAGAGCTGGAAAAGCGCATCTTGCTGCGCGGCGAAGATGCGCGCGCGCAAACCTGGGACGATTTCCTGGCCGGGGGCGACAACCTCAATCGCGACACAGTAGCCGAACGCGCCGCCAGCGTAGCGCCGGATGACATCGCAGATATGCTGTTTACATCGGGTACCACCGGCAAGCCTAAAGGCGTGTTGTGCACCCATCGTCAGAATATCCAGGTGTTCAAGACCTGGGGCGATACGGTGGGTCTGCGCAGCAGCGACAACTACCTCATTATCAATCCTTTCTTCCATACCTTTGGCTACAAGGCCGGTTGGCTGGCTTCGATTATCTTCGGCAGCACGACGCTGCCGGTGATGGCGTTTGACAAGGAAGCTGCCATGGCGCAGATCGAAAGCGATCAGGTCACCATGCTGCCGGGTGCTCCCTCGCTGTATGAAATGTTGTTGGCCGATCCGGCGCGAGACAACTATGACCTCTCCAGCTTGCGTCTGGGTGTGACTGGCGCTGCCGCTGTGCCGGTGCAGCTGGTTAAGGATATGCGTTCAGTACTGGGCTTTAAAACCGTAGTGACTGCTTACGGACTGACAGAGTCTACCGGGGTGGTCAGCATCTGTCGGCCAGACGACGACGCCGAAACCATAGCCACCACCTCCGGTCGGGCCATTGAAGGTGTAGAGGTTAAGTGCGCAAACCCGGACACCGGCGCAGAAGTGCCCCGAGGTAGCGAAGGTGAAATTTGGGTGCGCGGTTACAACGTGATGCAGGGCTATTTCGACATGCCTGAGGCAACGGCGGAAACCATCACATCAGATGGCTGGTTGCGTACCGGTGATATCGGCGTGATGGATGAGCGCGGCTATCTGCGTATTACCGACCGGCTGAAAGATATGTACATCATGAACGGTGAAAACGTTTATCCGGCCGAAGTGGAAAAAGCCCTCTATGGCTTGGAGGGGGTGGCCCAAGTAGCGGTGATCGGCGTGCCGAAACAGCCACAGGGCGAAGTGGGCATGGCGTTCATTGTCCCAAAACCGGGGTCGGATCCAGATAAAGACGCGGTGATCGAGCACGCCAGCCGGCATCTGGCGCGCTACAAGGTGCCGATGTATGTGGAAATTGTAGACAGCCTGCCACTGAATGCGTCCGGCAAGGTGGTGAAGCCAGAGTTGAAGGCGAAAGCCAAGGCGATATTGGGTAATGGTTGAGGGCGTGTTGAAAGATCCGGTGGCTGAGCGTATTCCGATGAATACCGCCGAGCTTGATGAGACGGATCAGCGTTTAGTGTCATTGCTGCGGCACGATGGCCGGATGCCCTACAAAACACTGGCAGAAAAAACCGGGCTAACCGAAACCACGGTGCGCAGCCGATTGCGCCGGCTGGAAGAGCAGGATTTATTGCGGGTGGTCGCGGTTACGGATTTTGAGGCGGCCGGCTACTCCCTGATGCTCGCGGTTGGCGTGCAGGTTGAGGGGCGCAGCGCTGCAGATGTGGCGGCGGATCTGGCGGCATTTCCTGAGGTGTTTTCTGTGTGTCAGGTGGTGGGCAGCCACGATATTGAATGCCTGATGGTGGCAGAAGATCAAGAGGCGGTGTCCGAGTTGCTGACCCAGCGCCTGGCAGCGGTGAAGGGCGTGCGACGATTGCTGCCGGCCATGGCGATTGACGTGTTGAAGAATCAACCTAACTGGGTGCGTTTTGACACGCCGCGAGGACAGTCATGAGCAAACGTCGCCTCGACGAGCTGGATCAGAAAATTGTGGACGCGCTGGCGGTAGATGCCCGCACCAGTAATCGCAAAATCGCCGGTGAGCTGGGTGTAACTGAGGGTACCGTGCGCGGACGTATCAAGCGCATGGAAGAAGAAGGGCTGATCCGAATTACCGCGGTGACCAATATCGATCACCTGCGCAATCCTACCTTGGCCTACATCTGGATTGAGGTCGATAGTGCGGTTGAAGTGCAGAATGTGGCCAAAGCATTGGCCGATACGCCGCAGATCGGCTTTGTGGCGGTTACTTTGGGTCGTTTCGATATTCTGGCGATCACCTTGGTGCAGAACAATGGTCAGCTGGCAGAGTTTCTCAATACCCATGTCAGCGTGATTCCGGGCGTGAGACGCACCGAATGCTCATTGGGGGTTACTTTTGTGAAGCATGATTACCGAATGTCTAAAATCATCGCCTGATCGGGATTGCGTAGTTTGATTGGCTAATCAATACGAACTATTGCTAATTTAGGTTAAAATAGAGAAATATGCGTAATGCTGACCACAGGGCCAGCCGCAGAACAAGGAGTCGATATGAACAAGCAAATGAGCCTGCAGGACGTTGTCGGCCAGTTGCGCGATGGAATGACCATCGGCATTGGTGGCTGGGGTCCGCGTCGTAAACCGATGGCGCTGATCCGCGAAATCCTCAAATCCGACCTCAAAGATCTGACTATCGTTGCCTACGGTGGCGCCGATGTGGGCATGCTGTGCGCTGCTGGCAAGGTCAAGAAACTGGTGTTTGCCTTCGTGTCTCTCGACTTCATTCCCTTGGAGCCGTACTTCCGTCAGGCCCGTCAGAAGGGCGAAATCGAAGTTATGGAAATCGACGAAGGCATGATGCTGCTGGGCCTGCGCGCTGCAGCCTGGGGCTGCCCCTTTATTCCGACCAAGGTTGGTCTGGGAACCGACGTTATCAAGTACAACCCGGATATCAAAGTTATCGACAGCCCTTACGATGACAAAGAGTGGGTGGCCATGCCGGCACTGAAACTGGATGCGGCATTGATTCACGCCAATCGCGCCGATACCCGCGGTGTATGCCAGATCACCAGTCCGGACCACCATATGGATGACTGGTTTGCCCGTGCCGCCGCCAAAACCTATGTAACGACAGAAGAGATTGTCGATACCGAATTCTTCGCAGATGAAGCTGAAGCGCGCATGGTTTTCTGGGAACGCAGCCAGACCACCGGTGTGGTGCATGTGCCGGGTGGTGCGCACCCCTCATCTTGCGCACCGAACTACGGCTTCGATGTGCCGCATTTCAAGGAGTACAACGCCTCCGCCAAAGAAGGTGGCTTTGCCGCCTACGCCGACAAGTACATCAACGGCAAGAGCGAAGACGAATACCAGCAAGCAGTCGGTGGTCTTGAAGCCATCCAGAAACTGCCGAAACCGGTTTACTAAGGAGACGACAATGGCTACGCCTGCAAAAGACTACACCTTGGCGGAACTGATTATTTGCGCCAACGCCGCCGCCTATGAAAACGATGGCGAAGTACTGATAACCGGTATCGGTGTGCTGCCGCGCATTGCTGCCAGCCTCGCGATGAAAACCTGCAACACCGACATCATGATGACCGACAGCGAATGCTGGCTGCTGTCTGAGCCCAACCCGCTGAGCCGAGGCAAAGACTACAAACAGATGAACGAGACCTGGATGGGTTTCTCGCGCATATTTGACAACGTGTGGAGCGGCCGTCGCCACATTACCGGCGGCCCCACCCAGATTGACCGCTTTGGTCAGAGCAATATTTCTGCGCTGGGTGGCACCTACGACAAGCCCAAAGTGCAAATGTTGGGCACACGTGGTTTTCCCGGTAACTCATTTTGCCACGCCAACTCATTCTTTGTGCCGTCGCACAATACCCGCGTGTTTATCGACGGCGAATGTGACGTGGTGTGCACCATCGGTTACAACCCAGAGCGCATGCCCAAGGGCTACACCAACGACGATATCGACCTGCGCATGATCTTTACCGACTTGTGTGTAATGGACTTTGGCGGCCCGAACAAACAGATCCGTCTGGTGAGCCTGCACCCCGGTATCACGGTTGAGCAAGTGGTTGAGAACACCGGTTTTGAAATCTGCATTCCGGACAATGTACCGACTACACCGGCGCCGACAGAAGAACAGCTGGCGATTATCCGCGAAATTGATCCGCAGGATCTGCGCAGCAAACAGTTGAAAGACAATCCTCCGGGCGACCGGAGCTGATTCGCGGGCAAGGCCCGCTCCCACAGTTGTTGAATGAACTGGCACTGTGGGAGCTTGCCGTGCAAGCGAAGATTTTTAGGCGATGACCATGTCAAACCCATTAAACACACGCATCACCGACCTACTCGGCTGCAAATACCCGATCATCCAAACCGCGATGGGCTGGGTCGCCGACCCGACTCTGGTGGCTGGCACCTGCAACGCAGGCGGCTTTGGTTTTCTGGCCGGCGCCACCATTCCGCCCGAGGAAATGGAGCGCGATATCCTGCGCGTGAAAGAGCTTACCGATAAGCCCTTCGGTGTGAACTTTCATATGTACCAACCCAATGCCGCCGAGATTGTTGATCTGGTGATCAAGCACGGCGTGCGTGCGGTCAGCTATTCCCGTTCACCGGGCCCTGAATTTATCAAAAAGCTGAAAGACGCCAATGTTGTCTGCATGCCGACGGTAGGTCTGCCAAAGCATGCGATCAAAGCAGTTGAGCTGGGCGCCGATGCGGTCACCGTTCAAGGCGGTGAAGGTGGCGGCCATACGGGGTCTGTCCCCACCACACTGTTGTTGCCACAAGTCGTTGATGCCGTTGGCGACAAGGTGCCCGTGTTAGGTGCTGGTGGTTTCAAGGATGGCCGTGGTCTGCTGGCAGCCATGAGCTACGGTGCAGACGGTATTGCCATGGGTACGCGTTTTCTGCTGACCAAGGAAAGCCCTGTTCCGGAAGCGACTAAAGCGCGCTACATCGACTGCAAAAATCCCGGCGAGATTGTTGTTTCGACCGCAATGGATGGTCTGCCCCAGCGCATGATCATGAACAAGGTTTTGAGGGAACTGGAATCGGCCAGTGCCCTGAAAAAACTCATTATCGCTCTGCGCAACGGTCTGGCCTTTCGCAAATTTACCGGTGCGAGTCTGTTTGGCCTGCTGAAATCCGCGATGGCAATGACCAAGTCCGGCGATCTTACTCTGGCCCAAGCCATCATGTCGGCGAACGCGCCGATGATTATCCAGAAAGCGATGGTCGACGGTCAGCCGGACGAAGGGGTTCTTCCTTCGGGGCAGGTTGCCGGTGTAATCGATCAACTGCTGAGTTGCGAGGAACTGATTACACAAATCGTCGCGGAAGCCGAGGCGGGACTACAACGCTTCTCTGTGGGAGCGAGCTCTGCTCGCGAAAGCTCGTCTGCAGGGCAGACTCCCACAGCTTAACCTTTGAGGATTAGTACATGAGCAAGCCCTTTAGCCTGACCATTTCTGACACTGGTATTGCGGAAATGATCTTTAATAAGCCGCCCGTTAACGCTTTCGACAGCGCGGGCTGGTTTGCCATTGCCAATGAAATTGAAGCGCTGGGTAAAAATGACCAAGTGCGCGTCATTATTATCGCTGCCGAAGGCAAAGGTTTCTGTGCCGGTGTGGATATCAAGGAATTGCAGGCCGACGCCAGCAAGATCACCGCCGTCAACAAAGGTAACTACGACACCTTTAAGGCCATTCACCGTAACGAAAAGCCAGTGATAGTGGCTGTGCACGGTTTTGTTTTGGGCGGCGGAATCGGTATCAGTGGCGCGGCTGACATTATCGTTGCTTCTGAGTGCGCAACCTTCGCAGTACCGGAAGTGGATCGCGGCGCGATGGGCGGTGGCGCCCACCTGCAGCGCATGTTCCCGGTACAGAAAGTGCGTTACATGTACTTTACCGGCGAAGGCATTGATGCGCAGGAAGCTTACCGATTGGGCGCAGTGGAAAAAGTCGTGCCGCGCGATCAATTGCTGGCGACCGCCCGCGAGATGGCTGAAAAAATCGCGGAGAAATCACCGCGCATGATACAGCTCGCCAAAGAGGCGCTGACCGGTATCGAAGACGGCAATCTGGAAGACAAATACCGCTGGGAGCAGGGCTTCACCCAAGAAGCCTATGCCTCAAAAGATTCCCAGGAAGCGCGGGATGCATTTGTCGAGAAGCGCGACGCCAGTTTCTAGTACACCCCTCACCCCAGCTCTCGCCTGCAGGGAGAGGGGGCGCATCGAAGCTGGGGCATACCTCTTCCTTTGGGAGAGGGACAGGGTGAGGGAGTCGCGCACGATTAGTTGAACCAACGAGGTTAGTAAATGGACCTGACATTCACACCAGAACACGACGCCTTCCGTCAGGAAGTGCGCCAGTGGCTAGCGGCTAACGTCCCCGCTGAGCCGCTGAAAACGTTTGATACCGAAGAAGGTTTTCAGCAACACCGCGAGTGGGAAGCCAAGCTCTACGAAGGCCGCTGGGGCATGATCACCTGGCCCGAAGAAATGGGCGGCCGCGGTGCTGACCTGATTCAGTGGCTGATCTTTGAGGAAGAATACTACGCGGCGCGTGCGCCTTTACGGGTAAACCAGAACGGGATCTTCCTGCTGGGCCCCACCTTGATGGAATACGGCACCGACGAGCAGAAAAAGAAATTTCTTACCGGCATGGCCACGGGCAAAGATATCTGGTGCCAAGGCTGGTCAGAGCCTAATGCCGGTTCCGATATGGCCGCCATTCGCTCCAAGGCCGAACTCAGCGAAGACGGCACCCACTATATTATTAACGGCCAGAAGACTTGGTCTACCCGAGCGGTTTGGGCGGACTGGTGTTTTGGCATGTTTCGTACTGACCCTGAGTCGGAGCGTCATCGCGGCCTGACTTTCATTCTGATGCCACTCGATCTTGAAGGCATTACCGTGCGTCCGATTCCTCAGTTGGATGGATTGCCCGGCTTTGCAGAGATCTTTTTCGACAACGTTAAAGTACCGGTGGAAAACCGCCTGGGCGGCGAAGGTGAAGGCTGGGGTGTGGCAATGGCAACCGCAGGCTTTGAGCGCGGTTTGATGCTGCGCTCGCCGGCCCGCTTTCAGGAAACGGCAAAGCGTTTGGTCGAGCTTTATAAAGCCAATCGCGAGTCAGCCGATCGCGACCCGGCGATCCGTGAAGCCGTGCTGCGCGCATATATGGACGCCGAGGCTTATACCCTGACCACCTATCAAACAGCCTGCCGATTGATCAAAGGCGGCAAGATTGGTGCCGAAGCGTCCACCAACAAGATTTTCTGGTCCGAGCTGGATCAGCAGATGCACGCCACCGCGTTGAGCATTCTCGGCGCGCGGGCAGAACTGCAGCCGCATGCGCCGGATGCAAAGGGTGTGGGAACCTGGCTGGATGGCTGGATGTTTGCCCAGTCGGGGCCGATCTACGCGGGAACCAATGAAATCCAGCGCAATATTATTGCGGAAAGAATGTTGGGTATGCCCAGGAAATAATTGTTCGCGGGCACGGCCCGCTCCCACACCAACGTGGTAAGCCATTGTGGGAGCTTGCCCTGCAAGCGAAGCCTTTCAGGCGAGAGAGAAACGTTATGGATTTTACCTTTTCAGAAGACCAACTCCTGTTTCAGGAATCGGTTAAAGACTTTCTTGTTAACGAAATCACGCCGGAAAAAATCCGTGAACTGTGGGAGACCGAAAGCGGTCGCAGCCCGGAGCTGTGGGCGCAACTGGCCGAGCTCGGCCTGACCGGCATCACGGTACCGGAAGACTTCGGCGGCCTCGGTATGAACGCGCTGGATTTTGTATTGCTGGCGCAGGAGTGCGGCTATGTCGCACTGCCCGCGCCGCTGGTGCACACCGCGATGGTTGCTGTGCCACTGATCGTCAGTAGTGGCAATGACAGCCTGCAACAAACCTGGCTGCCGAAAATAGCCGCTGGCGAAGCCGTGGTGATGGTGGGGCTGGAACAGAATGTGTTCGTGGAAGATGCGCATATCGCAGACCTGATGATTCTGGAAAAGGCCGGTGTGCTGTACGCAGTCGATCCGAAATCCGCGACCCTGCGTGCCAATGAATCGGTTGATCCGTCGCGCAAACTGTTTGCGGTGGAATTTGATGAAGCTGCTGCAGAAAAGCTGGCCGAGGGCGAGAGCGCCCGGCAGCTGATTGCCGGTGCATTGAACGGCGGTGCGCTGGGTACTGCCGCCGAAGCACTGGGCTTGGCCCAGCGTATGGTGGATATCTCTGTGCAGTACACCAGTGAGCGTAAACAGTTTGGCGTCGCCATTGGCACCTTTCAGGCGGTGAAGCATCACATGGCGAATATCGCCTATCGCTTGGAATACGCCAAGGCCCCGGCCGCTCGTGCGGCCTATGCCATCGATCACGCGCAGGACAACGTCGACATGGCCGTGAGCCACGTCAAACTGGCTGCCTGCGAAGTGGCCAACCTTGCCGCCAAAAACTGTATCCAGGTGCACGGCGCCATGGGTTACACCTGGGAAGTCGATCTGCATATCTTTATGAAGCGTGCCTGGGCCTTTAACAGCAGCTATGGCACCGCCGGTTTCCACAAAAACCGCGTTGCGGCAGCCGTGCTGGCCGACGGCGCCGCGCTTGGCGCGGGTGCAACCTTTTAACGAGCTGACTCAGCCCGCCGCGTGTGCGGCGGCTGCTACGAGGAAAAGACCATGGCTGAAGCCTATATTGTCGATGCAGTAAGAAGCCCCACTGGGCGCCGCAAGGGCGGTTTGGCCCATGTGCACGGCGCCGATCTCGGCGCCCATGTACTGAAAGCGATTGTCGAGCGCAATGGCAT